>JBELAJ010000196.1:0-28072 GCA_049508935.1 Terriglobia bacterium
TTCTGTCTCATCTCCAGCGCCGTTTACCTGCTCAACGACATTCTTGATGCGCCGGAGGATCGGAAGCACCCCCTGAAGAGACTGCGGCCCTTGGCTTCGGGCAGGTTGGGGGTGGGCGCTGCGGCCGCAGCCGCGATAACGCTTGGGCTGATGTCCCTAGGCGGCGCGTGGGCGATCGACCGGACGTTCTTCTTCATCATGGCGGCCTACGGCGTCATCAACGTGCTTTATTCATGGGTGCTGAAGCGTGTGGTGCTTTTGGACGTCTTTGTCATCAGCGCGGGCTTCGTTTTGCGGGTCGTGGCCGGCGGTGTGATCATCCACGTCGAGATCTCACCTTGGCTCGTTGTGTGCGCCACGCTGCTCGCCCTGTTTCTCGCGCTGAGCAAGCGCCGGCATGAACTAGTGATCCTGGGAAAAGAGGCGGGGAACCATCGTTCGACCCTGTCGAAGTACTCGCCTTATTTTCTGGACCAGCTCATCGGGATTGTCACCGCATCCACCGTAATGTCCTATGCGCTCTACACGCTGTCGAGCGATGTACAGATTAAATTTCCCGGCAAGCGGCTTGACCTCACCATTCCTTTTGTTCTTTTCGGGATTTTCCGTTATCTCTATCTCGTGCACCAGAATGAAGAAGGAGGAAACCCGACGCGGTTGTTCTTGACGGACTCCGTCCTGCTATCAGTCGTGCTGTTCTGGGCGGCAAGCGTCATTTTTATAATTTACCTTTAAACGAAATGGAGATTTTCGATTGCCGATTGCCGATCGGGATATGGACGGCGAAAGGGGCAGCAATCCGTTTCGCCAGCCGTTGATCGCCAATCGGCGGTCGCAGGTATGCGCAGTTCGGCGCTAGTGGGGGCCCTGCAGTGCACACTCGAACCGGCCGGCTGTACGGTCGACCCTCGACAATCGTCAATCGGCAATACACAATGTCGCAGAATTTCGTAACGCAGCAACTCAGCGGCTGGGGACGCTATCCGGTCGAGACTTGTAATGTCTATCGCCCCGAAAGCCGGCGCCAACTGGCGGCCATTCTGGAATCCAGTTCCCGGCCGTCCTTGATATCGTACGGCTTGGGACGCAGCTACGGCGATGCGCCGCTCAACCCGCAAGGCGGAGTCATCTGTGACACCCGGCTCAACCGCTTTCTCGCCTTCGATGCGCAAAGCGGTGTGTTGGAGTGTGAAGCGGGCGTGAGCCTCGCTGAAATCCTTCGCTATTTTCTGCCTCGCGGGTTCTTCTTACCGGTCACGCCTGGGACGAAGTTTGTGACTGTCGGCGGAGCAATCGCCGCCGACGTGCACGGCAAGAATCATCATCAAGATGGCACCTTCGGAAATTTTGTTTTGGATTTCAAGTTGTTAACGCCGAAGGGAGACACACTCTCTTGCTCAGCCAATAATAACAGCGAAGTTTTTTGGGCGACGCTGGGGGGCATGGGACTGACCGGCGTGATTCTCAGCGCCAGGATTAAGCTGCGGCCCGTCACCTCAGCGTGGATGCAGGTGGATTACCAGCAGGCGGCAAACCTGGAAGACGCGCTCGGAAGCATGACGGAGTCCGACGTCCATTACCAATACTCGGTAGCTTGGATTGACTGCCTGACAACCGGCCGGCACATGGGCAGGGCCGTCTTGATGAGAGGCAATCACGCGCCGGTAAGGGAATTGCCGGCGAGCATTCGGGATCCCCTCGCCGAACCCCCTCGCCGTCACTGGACGCTGCCCTTCGACTTGCCGTCGCTGGCCTTGAATAGTCTTACGGTGCGCGCCTTCAACGCTCTCTATTACACCCTGCATCGAAATGCTGTCCGACAACTCGTCGATGCGGAGACGTTCTTTTATCCCCTCGATGCGATCCACCATTGGAACCGCATGTACGGACGCAGGGGCTTTGTTCAATATCAGTCGGCCCTGCCTTTGGCGGGAGGGCTCGAGGGGCTCAAGAAGGTTCTGACCCGGCTGTCGCAATCGCGCCGCGCCTCGTTCCTCGCCGTGCTGAAGCGGTTTGGGAAACCAAACCCCGGCCCGCTCTCGTTTCCGATCGAAGGTTACACCTTGGCCCTGGATCTTCCCGTCGCGAGCGGCCTCGTTCCGTTGCTGCGAGAATTGGATGGGCTGGTTCTGGACTACGGCGGCAGAATTTACCTGGCGAAGGATGCGTTGATGACCGCCCCGACTTTTGCCGCCATGTACCCGAAGGTGGAACAGTTCAGGGAGATCAAGAGCCGGCTCGATCCGGGGGGAGTACTGTCGTCATCGCAGGCGCGGAGGCTTGGGATTGTCCCGAAATGATAGAACGTGAACCAGTGGCCGCAAGCGGAACGAAGTCCTCCGTGCGCTCTGTGCCTCTAAAACACAGAGTCCACGGAGAGCCTCTGTGATCTCTGTATTGAGATTTCCTCCGGCCACAGAGAACACGAAGATCACTTAGGCGGCCATTAACGGAGGTGAGAGTGTGTCAACGGTACTGATTCTGGGCGCAACTTCGGGTATTGCCTCCGCCTTGGCAAAGGAGTTCGCGGCGCATAAGTTCGACCTCGTTTTGGGTGGCCGCGATCGAGACGAATTGAACGCGCTCGCCTCAGACCTCAGCCTGCGCCATTCGGTTCGCGCCGGCATCCTTCCTTTCGATGCCCTCGACACACAAACCCATGCCTCAAGCTTGCGCTCTTTTCTTGCGAAGACGGGCAACGCTCTCGAGGGCGCCGTGATTTGTATTGGCTACCTGGGCGATCAGGTCAAGGGTCAAAGCGATTGGGAGGAAGCTCGTCGGATTCTCGAGACCAATTTCACCGGGTGCGTTTCCGCGCTCAATATTCTTGCCAACCATTTCGAAGCCAGGCGGACGGGTTTTATCTGCGCCATCTCTTCGGTAGCCGGCGACCGCGGCCGGCAAAGCAATTATCTCTACGGGGCTGCCAAGGCGGGGCTGAGCGTCTATCTTCAGGGATTGAGGAATCGGTTATTCCCAGCGGGCGTCAAGGTCATTACAGTCAAGCCGGGATTCGTGGACACAAGTATGACGTACGGGCGTCAAGGGATGTTTTTGGTGGCCTCGACGGAGGCCGTGGCGCAAGGCATTTTCAGAGCGATCGTCAAGGGGAAGAGCGAGGTCTACTTGCCGTGGTTTTGGCGTCCCATCATGCTGGTTGTGAAGTCAATCCCGGAAGCGATCTTCAAGAGGTTACGGATGTAGGGAGACGGCTTGGCGTCTCCTGAAGGTTCGGCGCGAACTGACGAGGGAACTCACCCTGTGATAGCTTCCATATTTAATGCGAAGCGCCCGGATCTATCGGGGCATTTGCCGACCTGAAGGTCGGTGCTACTTTCGAATTAGGACGCGAGCCCTGCCCCTAAGTTGACATCACCCCAGGTGGCGATTAACCTAGCTTGAGAGGGGTAATGGATATCTTCTCTGAAATTGCGAGGCTCAGACGGGAAGGGCGCAAGGCGGCGCTGGCGACCATTATCCAGGTGCAGGGCTCCATTCCAAGCTATGAGAGCGCCAAGATTCTTATCCGCGACGATGGCTCCATTGTGGGCACGGTGGGTGGCGGTTGCGTCGAGGCGGAAGTTTGGTCCGTGGCACAAGAGGTGATGCGAGAAGAGAAGCCGCGCCGACTGCACTTCAACTTGAACACACAGCCCGAATACGACAACGGGTTGGTGTGCGGGGGCTCGCTGGATATCTTCGTCGAGCCCATCCTGGCCACTCCCACGCTCTATCTCTTCGGCGGCGGACACGTTTCGCTTGCTGTTTCGAAGATGGCCGGCCTCGTAGGGTTCGACGTTATCGTCTCTGACGACCGTGTGGCGTTTGCCAACCCCGAGCGCTTCCCGGAAGCGGTCGAAACCCACGCCGGACCATGGACTGAGACTTTCCAAAAGCTCAAGGTGAACCATCTGTCCTACTTGGTGCTGGCCACGCGAGGGCACAAGGGCGACCTGGATTGCCTCCGGTGGGCGATTACAACGCCCGCGCGTTACATCGGGATGATTGGCAGCAAGCGGAAGCTTATCGAAATATCGAAAGTACTTGAAAGTGAAGGGGTGCCTGCGGAGAAGCTTGCGCGCGTCTATTCACCCATCGGCCTCGATATCGGGGCGCTGACCCCGGAAGAGATCGCGGTCTCCATCGTGGCGGAACTGATCGCAGCAAGGCGCCAAGCGCCGTCCCCTCACGCCTCTCTCTCGCACAAACCCAAGGCCGCCGAGATCGGCACCACCCCCTAGTCCCCTCTTCGCCGACGAGGGGATTAAGGGGTGGTGCCATCGTATGATTGCCGGATTAATCCTCGCCGCAGGTGAGTCCTCCCGCATGGGAACCCCCAAGGCGACTCTCGCCTACCGCGGCCGCACATTCCTCGAATTGATCGTGGAGACGCTTCGCGAGGGCGGACTCGAGCGTATATTCGTTGTACTGGGCCATCAAGCGGCGGAGATTCAACGGCGGGTCGAGATTGACTTTGCGCAGGTCGTCATCAATCCTGATTATCGGTCCGGCCAGACATCGTCACTGCAAGCGGGATTGCGTGCGTTAATCGCGGACGATACGGAGGCTGTCCTCCTCTGTTTGGTGGACCATCCTGCGGTTTCAGTGGCGACGGTGGGAATAATCGCTTCGGCTTTCCGGGAGAGCGATGCCCCCGTCGTGATCCCCACATATCACGGCCGCCGGGGGCATCCCGTGCTGATAGGACGTCAACTCTTCGAGGAGTTATTGGCGTTGACCGCTGGCGCTGGCGCCGATTCGGTGGTGCGGAAATATCGCCCTGTGACCAAGTTCGTCGAGGTCGAAGACGAAGGAGTAATCACTGATGTCGACGACCCCGAAAGCTACCGGCGGCTGATTCATCCCCCGCAAACGGATTCCTAGCACCTTCTGTTGAGACCTCTTCGATAGATGTTAGAATCTCAGCTTTCATTATGAGCAGTGCAACGGTCACCCATTCTTCGGCGGGTCGTTGGTTGGTGGCGGCTCGGAATGACACCCTAGATGAGGGTTTCACACAGACACATAAGCCCGCCGAGTTACGGGTTCGGCCCGGGCACAAAAAACCTTGTATTTTTCCGGGGGATTCAGAATACTCTAAGTATCAGGTTAAAGGGCTTGAGCACCATGCGCAGTGGTACGATCTCTCTAGCGTCCGTTTTGTTACTTGTCTGCCTCCCGGCAGTTTTGTCGGCACAGGGGAGGATTCAAGGCGTGGTTTCGAACGGCACTAACGGCCAGCCGGCAGCGAACCAGACGGTGCAGTTGCTGCTTCCGCGAGGCGGGATGCAGCGCGTGGCCTCGGTTACGACGGACGCGAGCGGGCGCTTTGTTTTTCCCTCTGCCAATATCGACCCAACGTCGTTTTATCTGGTGCAAGCCTCATACCAGGGAGTGGACTATAACGCCCCGGCGCAATTTGATCCGGAGGGAACCGCCACCATCAGCATCACCGTGTACGACTCCTCCGCGTCTGTACCGCCGCTGCGCATTCAATCGGCGCGCCTGGTCGTTCATGCTCAGGGCAACAAGGCCCGCGTGCAGGAGATGTTTGCAGTCAGGAACGCGAGTGACCCTCCCCGCAGCTACGTCAACCCAGCAGGGACATTTCAATTTCATCTGTCACCGGGTATCGCAGAGCCAAAAGCGGCCGTGGCGGGGCTCATGAACATGCCGTTGCCGCAGCCGGTGAGCGCCGGGAAAGGCCGCGGAGATTATTTCCTCCAGTATCCTCTCAAGCCCGGCGTGACCGTCGTCATGGTTGCCTACGATGTGGACTACGCTTCGAACCATCTTGAGTTGGGCGATTCGTATCCTTATCCCATCACCAACGCTGAGCTGTTGGTTTCACCTCCCGTCCTCACGGTGGAATCAACCCTCTTCACGCCTTCAGGAAGTGACGCCGAAACGGGCAGCCAGCGGTATGTTGCCTCGGACTTGAAGCAGGGAACGAAGCTTGAAGCTCGCTTGAGCGGTGAAGCACGCGCGGATAACGCGGCAGGGGGCGAAGGAACGGAGTCGGGGCAGGCGCAAGTCCAGATTCTCCCTAACCCTATCACCCGACTGAGTGTTCCCTTGCTTGCCTGCTTCTTGCTGCTGTTGCTTTGGGCGCTCGGCATTCGCCTGGCCAAAGAGTGGCCACGATTCAGGGAGCGCCAGAGGACGAGTTCGGTGCAAAAGGAACTCGCGGCCGCGGCGGACGCGTTGTTTAATTCCCTGGCTGATCTCGATGAGCTCTTTGCGGAAGGCAAGGTACCCGAAAAACAGTATTGGAAAGAACGGCTGGACCTGAAGGCGCGGTTGACGGCGACGCTGAAAAAAGCATCGCCCTTGCTGCTCGAATCTTATGCCACCCGACACACCTCCTCCCGTTAGAGCCGGCCTCGAACTTCGAAACGTCTCCAAGTATTATGGCGACCTCGCGGCGCTGGTGGGAGCACAACTGCGCATAGGGCCGGGAGAATCAATTTTGCTATACGGCCCAAACGGCGCCGGCAAGACCACCCTCCTTCGCCTCCTGGCCACAGTTGCGCGGCCGAGCGAGGGCGAGGTCCTGTTCGACGGCAGCAACGTCCGCCAACACGCGGCTGCGGCGAAAGCGGCCATCGGGTTTGTTTCTCACTCGACTTTCCTCTACGGCGATTTGACGGTGCGCGAGAACCTGGAGTTCTTCGGCACCTTGTTCGCCTTGGCGGAGGCTGAAAAGAAGATCGCTGCTGCACTGGAGTTCTTTACTCTTGGAAAGCGGGCCCACACGCAGGTGCGGAAACTCTCCCGCGGGTTGCAGCAGCGCGTCTCGCTGGCTCGGGCTCTCTTGCATGAGCCGAAGTTTTTGTTGTTGGACGAGCCTTTCACGGGACTCGATGCTGCTACAGTGGCCACGCTCGAGACCCTGATGCGTCAACTTCCGGCCGAGGGAAGAACGGTGGTCTTTTCCACTCACGATTTCGAGCGTGGGGCTGCTCTGGCACGAAGACTCGTGGCATTGGAAGCCGGGAGCATTCGCTACGATGGGCCCTTTGAAGGCAGGAGTCAGGAGCCAGGAGTCAGGAGTCAGTAGGCGGAAGGCAGAAGCCAAGATCCCGGGGTTGGAATTGAATGAACAGCCCTCTCCCGTGGGGAGAGGGTGTCCCGCTGCCGGCGCTTTCACCAGCCGGGGCGGGACGGGTGAGGGGTTTCGCCGTCACCAATCAAAATCGTCGCGCCAGACTGCTGACTCCTGACTCCCGAATCCTGAATCCTAATTCAGTGCGAAGCCTCAAGATTATCGCTGCAGTTCTCGCCAAGGACCTCCGGTTGGAGTGGCGCAATCGGGAGACGCTGGCCTCCGTGTGCGTCTTCGGCATCCTGGTTGTCTTCCTATTTAACTTTGCCTTCGAGTCGGGACGCGAAGAATCGCTGCGCCAGCTTCCCGGACTGTTGTGGGTTGCGTTTGCATTTGCGGGCGTGCTCTGCTTCAACCGGTCGTTCGCGCTGGAACGTGAGAACGCCTGCCTGGAAGGGATGGCGCTTGCTCCAGTGGATCCTGGCTTGGTTTATTTGGGCAAGATGCTGGCGAACTTGATCTTTCTGAGCATCGCAGAAAGCGTCATCGTTTTCGCCGTGAGCCTCTGGTATAATTTCTCTTTTGTGCCTTCGCTCAAGTGGTTTGCGGCGATCACATTCTTGTGTACGCTGGGCTACGTTGCGGTAGGCACGACGTTCGGGGCCGTCGCCGCCAACCTTCACATGCGCGAAGTCATGCTGCCGGTGCTGCAGTTTCCGGTTGCCCTCCCGATCTTCATCGCCGGAATCGAGGCTTCTACGGGGGCGCTCAAAGGTGACCCACCCTCGAGTTACATGAGCTGGGTTAAGCTTGCGGCGGGCATCGCGGTGATTTTTATCGTGCTGTCGTATCTGCTGTTTGAGTATGTCTTAGAAGAGTAATGAACAAGACGCTCCCGACAATCCACCTCCTCGTGACGCTGGTCTGGATGCTCCTGGCGTTCTGGATGATTTTTCTGTATGCGCCGCAGGAGCTCACCATGGGCGAGGTGCAACGGATTTTTTACATTCATGCGCCGTTGGGTTGGGTGGCGGGGACGGCCTACACCATCGTTTTCATCTGCAGCGTGATCTACCTCTGGAAACACTCCCCGCTCGCAGATGACCTGGCGCACGCCTCCGGGGAAGTCGGATTCATTTTCTGTTCGAGCCTCCTCTTCACGGGTCCGTTATGGGCAAAGCCGGTCTGGGGCATTTGGTGGACTTGGGACCCTCGTCTTACGCTGACCTTCGTTCTCTGGCTGCTCTTTGTATCGTACCTGATGCTGCGCAGCTACGTTTCGAGCCCTGGTCGCGCTGCCACCCTTGCCGCAGTGGTGGGTATTATCGGGTTTGTAGATGTCCCGATCGATTACATGGCGATCCGCTGGTGGCGGACCCAGCACCCTCAACCGGTGATTGCGGGCGGGGAGGGTTCCGGGCTCGACCCTCGTATGCTCTTGACTTTCATGGTCTGCGTTGGTGCCTTTCATTGCTTGTTCAGTTACCTTCTAGCGCAGCGCCTCCGGCTGGGGAAAGCGCGGCGGGAAGTGAGCGCTCTTCGGCGGACTCTAGCCCTGCGCTCCACTGAGGAATAACGTGCTCAACCTGTATCTGTTTCTGGCATTCTCGGCGCTCTGGGTGCTCTTCTTCATTTACGCCTGGAGTCTCTCCCGGCGACAGGCGCGCTTACAGAAAGAGCTGGAAGAGTTGAAGAGCAAGGCGGAAACCGGACGCCCTTTGGCACCTTCGTGATCGGCTGCGCGTTAGCTGGGATTTCTCACCAGGGCGGGAAGTGCGGCCTGGGATTTCTCACCAGGGCGGGAAGTGCGGCCGAAGGGTCAGTATGAAAACGCTTCAATGCTGTCACTCCGAGCCCTTCGCTGTCATCCTGAGCAAAGCGAAGAGCCTGTCCTGAACGAAGTGGAGGAATCTCGCTCTGCGTGCTCAGGGTAAACTCCGCGAGGAATCTCGCTCTGAGTATTCTCAACGCAGGGCGAGATTCCTCGTCGCCCACCGCTCCTCGGAATGACACAACGATCGAGTTTTTACTCAGACTCTGAAGGCCCTCCCTACTGCGCAATCGGCGAGCATGCAAATTAATCGACGGCCCGCCTTCACGCATGCTAACATTCCATAGTTCGATAAACTTCGCAGGGGAAGAAGCATCGAACTTGTCAGACTTCGGGCTCTGTGCGACGGATGTTCGCGAACCCCGCCAGGTCCGGAAGGAAGCAACGGTAACGAGCCTCTCCGTGTGCCGCAGATCAACCCGAAGTCTGACCCCATTTCGAAACAGGAAAATTGAAACTGGAAAATGGAAAACTGAAAATAGGAGAACGAGTCACAATCCCCTCCGGTTGCACGGCACGGCGCCGTTGGCCAAGTTTGTATTTTCCATTTTCCAGTTTCTATTTTCTAACTTCTGCTTTGCATGTCCTACCAGGTTATAGCCCGCAAGTACCGGCCCCAGGTCTTCGAGGACGTGGTGGGGCAAGGTCTGATCACCGAAACGCTGAAAAATGCCATCCTCAGCGAGCGCGTGGCGCACGGGTACATCTTTTCCGGCGCGCGCGGCGTCGGAAAAACCACCACTGCCCGAGTTCTGGCCAAAGCCCTCAACTGCGTCCAGGGCCCTACGGTGAAACCCTGTGGTGTGTGCCCCTCCTGCCAGGAAATCGCGGCGGGCAATTCCATTGACGTATTGGAAATCGATGCTGCCTCGAACCGTGGCATCGATGAAATCCGGGAATTACGTGAGACAGTGCGCTACCTTCCGGCGCGGGACCGGTACAAGATTTTCATCATCGATGAAGCGCACATGCTCACCACCGAGGCGTTCAATGCGCTGCTCAAAACCCTCGAGGAGCCGCCGCCTCGTTCCTTGTTCATTCTTGCCACGACTGAACCCCACAAACTTCCTTCCACCATTCAGTCGCGGTGCCAGCACTTCTCTTTCCGGCTGCTCGACTACGAGGAAATCTTCGCGCGCTTGAAAGCGGTCTCGGAACAGGAACAGATCAAGGCTGACGAGGGCGCTCTCAGCGCTGTGACGCAGGCTGCCGAAGGAAGCATGCGCGACGGCCTTTCTCTGCTTGATCAGGTCATCGCCTCCTGCGGGAACCAGCTTGAGGAGAAACACGTCCGCCAGGTGCTGGGCGTGGTCCCCACACAGTTATTGAGCGACGTCCTGGAAGCCGTTAGCGAACGGGACGCAAGACGAGTTCTCGAACTCGTGGGGCAACTGGCGACGGAAGGCTATGAACTCGGGCACTTCTCGGCCGAACTTACCCGCACGGTGCGCAACTTGATGGTGGCCAAGAGTTGTGGCGCAGATAGTTCATTGATGCAGGTGGCGAGCGATGAGCGGGCGCGTTTGGCGCAATTAGCCCAGCTTTTCAGCGAAGAGGATTTGGCTCGTTTTTTCAATCTCTTATTGCGTGCTGAGAGCGAGATGCGCTACTCACTTCAGCCGCGCTTTCACCTCGAGCTGGCACTGATGAAATTGGTGCATGCCCAGCGGCTGGCTTCCCTCGAAGGCTTGCTGGCGCAGCTCGGGCAGGCCGCTCCGGCCCCGAAGACGATGGGACCGGCAGCTCCTCGGGACCAGTCCGCCGCCGAGCCGCTCCGGCCCGCCCAACGGCCAATCGTGCGTGACGTTCCCGTAGCTGAAGCGGTTGCCGGACCCGTCCGCGCCCTGCCGCCCAGCGTTCCCGCAACTGCACCTGCCCAAGTAAAGGCTGCCCCGGCACCCAGCACTCCGCCCAACGCCGAAACTCGCGCCACCACAGAGGTCGCTCCTACAGGTGTAGGACGCGCCTCGGAAGATGCACGGCTCTCCTCCATTAAGTCGACTCTGTTCGATCAATCGAAGCGCTTCCTGAGCAGTTGCCTGGATCATTTGGCCGGCTTTCGCATCGAGGACGGCGAAGTCCATTTCGTGTTTAGGCAGAAGGACTCCTTGTACGCCGATCTTTTGAAGGCCCGCGAACAGCAGGAGGCGCTGCGGGCAGTGTGCACACAGGTGCTCGGCCAGCCGGTCAGGATTTATGTTACACTTGAAGAGCTTCGAGCAGAGTCTCAGGCGCCCAGGCTCAGCGCTCGCGAGCGTGCAGAGCGTGACCCAGGGGTTGAGGCCTTCAGGAAGAGGTTTGACGGCGTTTTGGACAGTGTGCAAGACCTCGGCCAGGAGTGAGCGATGAAAAACCTGCAACAGATGCAACAGATTCTGAAGCAAGTTCAGCAGTTTCAGGAACAGCTTCAGAAACAGTTGGACGAACTGGAGGTGCACGGGGCAGCAGGTGGCGGGATGGTGACAGTCAAAATGAACGGACAAAAGCAACTCAGCGAAGTTCATATCGAACCGGAAGTTTTCGCATCCCGTGACCTCGAGATGTTGCAGGACCTCATTCTGGTTGCCGTGAATGACGCGACCCGAAAGGTGGATGAACAACTCGCCAGCCAGATGGGGAGCTTGACGGGCGGGCTCAATATCCCCGGGCTGACGTAGCAGAAACCGGAAATTAGAAACTGGAAAATGGAACGTACGGCTCGGGGGCTAGTCTGATGCGTCAACCTTGGGCGGTTTCCAACTCGCAGCCCATTTTCTAGTTTCCATTTTCCAATTTCCAGTTTCCGATTTTTCAGTTTCCAATTTCCACTTTCCGTTTTCCATCGCTATGAAGGACTACGCCGAGCCTTTGGCTCGTTTGATCGATGAGCTGAAACGGCTCCCTGGCATCGGGCAGAAGTCAGCGCAGCGGATTGCATTCCACCTGGAACGCGTGGGGCGCGAAGACGCCGAGCGCTTGGCAGGCGCCATTCTCGACGTCAAAGACAAGATCAAGCTTTGCAGCGTCTGCAATAACCTCACGGAAGCTGATCCGTGCGAATACTGCGCCGATTCTCGCCGCGATCCGGAAATCATCTGTGTGGTCGAAACACCTTACAACGTAGTTTCGGTCGAGAGGACACGGGAATTCCACGGACAGTATCATGTCCTGCATGGCGCGCTCTCGCCCTTGCAGGGCATCGGACCCGAGCAGTTAAAACTGAAGAACCTGGTCGATCGGCTGAAATCCGGCAAGGTCAAGGAGCTCATTGTTGCCACCAGCCCTACGGTGGAAGGTGAAGCTACTGCTGTTTACCTCTCCAAACTCCTCAAACCCCTAGGCGTGAAGGTGACCCGCATCGGCATGGGCATCCCCGTTGGCTCCGAACTCGAGTTCGCCGACGAGATCACTATGCTCAAAGCGATCGAAGGACGGCGGGAAATCTAACAAGTCCAAAGTCGAGAGTTGAGAGTCGAAAGTTACCCTGCGTAGGGCGGGCGTCTCGCCCGCCGTGGCACGGGCATTCCTTCGCTCCGCTCAGGACAGGCTCTGCCCGTGTGCGGGAGCGGGACGCTCCCGCGACCGCGGGCGAGACGTTCTCGCCACATCGGAGTTGCCAGCTTCGAGCGGCGCAGCTACGGGCGCCGGTAAACGATCCTTCCACCAACCACCGTGGCCGTAACAGCGCCCTTCAACGTCCAACCATCAAAAGGTGAATTGCGGCTTTTGGAGCGGCCTGCGGCGGCCCGGTAGGTCCAATCGAGGTGAGGATCAAAGATCGTGATGTCGGCCGGGGCGCCCGCACTAAGTCGTCCACAGGGCTGGTTCACGATGCGCGACGGGTTGGTGCTCATCAACGAGATGAGATGCCACATCGAGATCTTTTCTGTGTGAACCAGGCGAGTCAGCGCCAGGGCCAGCGCCGTCTCGAGCCCGATAAGGCCGAACGGTGCATCGCTGCCCAGCGGCTTGGCTTTGAGTTCGGGCGCGTGAGGAGCGTGGTCGGTGGCGATGGCGTCAATCGTTCCATCTTGAATTCCTGCCACGATGGCTTCCACATCCTGCTGGCTGCGCAAGGGTGGATTCACTTTGGCGTTGGTGCCATGTTCCAGCACGGCCTGGTCGGTAAGTGTGAAATGGTGTGGCGTAGCCTCGCAGGTGACGCGGACGCCTCGGCGTTTGGCGAGGCGCACCAGATCGACGGAGCGCGCGCTCGATACATGCGAGACGTGAAGGCGCGCACCCATTGCCTCGGCGACAATCAGGTCGCGCGCCACGCAAACGTCCTCCGAAATGGTCGGGATGCCGCGGACGTTGAGTTGGCTCGAGACGGGGCCTTCATTGATCACTCCGGAGGCGCTCAAGCTGGGGTCTTCGCAGTGGTCCATCAGAGGGGCATTGAGCTCATTCAACACTTTCAAGGCGCGCTTCAATAAGCCGGCCGTCTTCACCGGCCGTCCGTCGTCGGAAAAGCCTACCGCACCGGCCGCTGTAAGCGCGCGGAAGTCTGTGAGCGACTCCCCCTGGCTGCCCATCGTAACTGCGGCTATGGGAAGCACGCGGGCCAGCCCGATTCGCTGAGCTCTGTCGATTGTGGCATGCACAAGTTCCGGGCGGTCGATGACCGGCTTGGTGTTGGGCATGGAGCAGACGGCGGTGAATCCTCCAGCAACGGCAGCCGCCAACCCTGTCTCCAGTGTTTCGGAGATCTCACCGCCCGGCTCGCGTAAGTGAACGTGGATATCCACGAATCCCGGTGAGACGACATCGCCTGCGGCATCGAGGACTTCGTCCGCCGCCAGGCCAATTTGGGGAGCGACCTGACGAATGACACCATCCTCGACTAGCACGTCGAGTTCGCCGTCCAGTTGGTCTTCGGGCGAGATTACGTGACCACCCTTGATGAGTAACCGTGTCATAGGCGTGTGATGTAGCACAGGCACTCCTGCCTGTGCTTACAGAAGCAAAACAACAACGTTGGGCACAGGCAAGCGTGCCTGTGCTACTCTGCACCCGCGAACGGGAAAAGCGGAAGCAGGCAATCGATTACTGGCTGATAGGTTTTCCGGTGCTCGGCACACGGGCCGTGGGCAACCAGGGCTCCGAGGTGTTCCGGCGTGCCGTAGCCCATATTTCTCACCAAACCGTACTCGGGGTACAGGCGATCGAGCTCCCGAAGATGTGCGTCGCGGGCCACCTTAGCCAAAATGGAGGCGGCGGCAATCGAGACCGAGAGGGCATCCCCGTGGATTACCGAGCGATAGGGAATAGGAAATCCGGTGGCTTTGCCGAAGGCTTCGAGAGGAACGGCATCGGTAAGAACGAACTCCGGAGCCGGTTCGAGCGCCAAAACGGCGCGAATCATCCCTTGCCGTGATGCCTGGTATACATTGAGCGCATCAACCTCGGCCGCCGAGACTGAGACGACCTTGAAAGCCACGGCCTTCTCAATGATTTCCTTGGAGAGCGATTCGCGGCGGCCTGCGGTGAGTTTCTTGGAGTCATCAACACCCAGGATGGGTTTGGCCGGATCAAGGATGACGGCAGCAGCGTAAAGCGGGCCGAGCAACGCGCCGCGTCCCGCCTCGTCACAGCCCGCCACGAGGCGGCATCCCGATCGGAAGACCTCTTTCTCCAGTTTCCAAGTACATTTGAATTCGCTGGAGCTCGGTGAAGGCGGCATGGTGTGAACCATAACCGTTGATGGGGCGTGCTGTCAACCACCCCCTACCCCCTCCTTAGAAAGGAGGGGAGTCAACCCCAGTCCCCTCCTTAACTAATGAAGAAGAACAATCCAAATTCCCCTCCTCCCTGAGGAGGGGCAGGGGGGGTGATATCCGCGTCAGGCTTCCTGTTCCGTGCGCACTTCGCGCAAACGCGCCGCCTTGCCACGCAGTTTGCGAAGGTAGTAAAGCTTGGCTCGGCGCACGCGGCTGGAACGAACCACTTCGATTTTGCTGATGGTCGGTGAATGTAAGGGGAAGATTCGCTCAACGCCTTGGCCAAAGGAAATCTTCCGTACCGTGAAGGTGGAGTGATTGCGGGCCCGCCGTTGGCCGATGACCGTGCCTTCGAAGACCTGAATCCGTTCCTTATCTCCTTCTTTGATGATGACGTGCACACGCACCGTGTCCCCAGACTGGAACTGCGGCAAGTCTTTCTTCAACTGTGATTGTTCGACTTTTTCAAGCGCATTCATAATTCCTATTCTCCCGAACTTGGAATAAAAACCGGTTCGCACTCCTCTGCCCGGAGCGCATCCAGCCAGCGCCGCTCTTCCTCGCTGAGCGGAAAACCGGCCAATAAATCGGGCCGCCGGCGCCAAGTTTTCTCGAACGCGCGCCGGCGACGCCAACGGCTAATCTCTTCGTGATTTCCCGAAAGCAGGACTTCCGGGACTCTCCAACCTTGGTACTCCGCCGGCCTGGTATAGTGCGGAAAATCAAGTAGGCCGTGACGCAGCGGCAAGCCTTGTGGTTGCCCTTGAGCGGCCACGACGGCCGCCCCTACACTTGATTGGCGCGCATCGGCGGTAGTCTCTGCGGCGGTGAAGGATTCCTGGCAGGCGGATTCCTCATTCCCGAGAACCCCGGGCAGGAGGCGGATCACCGATTCCATGATCAGCGCGGCAGCAAGCTCCCCACCACTTAGCACAAAGTCGCCAATCGAAATCTCCTGGGTGGCCACATGCTCCGCTATACGTTCATCCACACCCTCGTATCGGCCGCAAATCAGCACCAGACGCTCCTCGTGCGCTAACTCCCCCGCTAACGCCTGGGTAAAGAGCCTGCCCTGCGGCGAAAGTAGAATGACCGGAAGGCGTTGACCTGGCGATTCAGATTCGAGCGCGGCGACGGCCTTGAAGACGGGTTCGGGCTTGAAGACCATCCCGGGCCCGCCGCCAAACGGCCGGTCGTCCACGGTCCGGTGGCGGTCCTCGGTGAAATCTCGCAAGTCGCGCAAGCAAATGCGGGCTTGGCCTGCGGCCAGGGCGCGCTTGAGCACGCCGTACTCGAGCACGCTCCGGAAGAAATCCGGAAAGATCGTGATGACATCAAAAGTCATGCGTTCAGATCCAGCAAATCTTCGGGCGGGTCAATCAAGATGGTCCTGGCTTCGGTGTCGATCTTCGTACAGATGGCCTGCGCAAGGGGAATCAGTACTTCTCCCTGCGCCGTCGCCACATGGAGGACATCCACACCACCCGTGGGCTCAATGCTTGTAACCGTGCCCAGTTCAACTTGTTTTCCGCTGCGTTCCATGACCACCCGGCAACTTTGGAGTTCCCAGAGGTAATAATGATTCGGAGTAAGCGGCATTCTGTCTTCCGCCAAAATCAGCACGTGCCGGCCCTTCAAACAGGAGGCGCCCGAGATGGAGTCGACTCCCCAAAACTTGATCACCACCCGGCCCTTATGGGGCCAAACGTGTTCGACCTTGATGGGTTGAGGAGCCGTTCCGGGACTCTCCAGGAAGACTTCGCGGAGTTCTTTGAAGCGCGCCGAGAAGTCCGTCAGCGGTTCAGCCAGAACTTCCCCGCGGCGCCCCTGGGGGCGAACCACGCGCGCAACGGCAAGGAAGCGATCTGGAACGATCTGGGCCACGTCTCCCCCATACGTTCGCGCCGACCCCCTTGACGTCACTCCTCCGTCCAGCCTTTTGTCCCGGTCTGGCTGAGGCGGACATCAAAGGTGGTGCGAACCGCAGCGGGAGCAATTCCACCCTTACTCAAGAATCTCCAGGGTGAATCGTTTCTTCAACTTCATCCCGGCAGCGTTGAGAATCGTGCGGACGGAGCGCGCGGTTCGGCCTTGCTTGCCGATCACCTTTCCCAGGTCCGAAGGGTGTACGCGAAGTTCCAATACCGTCACCTGCTCGCCCTCGATGGCCCGCACTGACACTTGATCAGGGTTGTCCACTAGCGCCTTTGCGATTGCTTCGATCAGTTCCTTCATGAGGCCCTCCCTCGCACGCGGCTCGTACTTGTATCTTCAACTAGAAAGGCTGTGTCAGAACAAATGAGTGCAAGTCGCACCGGCGTAACCCGGTGGCCCCCCGAGTGCCGTCAACTCGAAATCGGGACTTCCGGCGCCTTCTTGAGCAAGGTCTGAATCGTCTCGGAAGGCTGGGCGCCACGGCTAATCCAATAATTCGCACGTTCTCGATCGAACACCACCGCAGGAGGATTCCGGCGCGGATTGTAGTGTCCCAATATTTCCAGGAAGCGCCCGTTCCGTGCTTTCTCACCTGCGATGACCACAATTCTATAACTGGCCTTTTTCTTGGCTCCCGTCCGAGCCAAACGTATCCTTAACAATCGTCCCCCCTGAAATCCAAGTTTTGCAGGTAGAAAAGCCCTGCAGTATTTCACTGACTGCCAGGCCTGTCATTCCGAGCGAAGCGAGGAATCTCGCTCTGCGAACCGGCAGCAAGGCAAGATTCCTCGCTTCGCTCGGAATGACACTCCTCACGATGGCATCCTTTAAACCTTCACCCCACCTTCTCCCGCCGGCATCTTCAGCCGGCTGAGCTGCCGACCCAAGAAGTTCTGGCTGAACGATTTCATCATTTTGCGCATTTGGAAGTACTGTTTCAAGAGCTGATTCACTTCCTGGACGCTCGTGCCGCTGCCTTTAGCAATCCTCTTGCGCCGCCGCCCGTTGATGATCTCGTGATTGCGCCGCTCCTGCGGAGTCATGGAGTTGATGATCGCTTCGATGTGAATCAACTCCTTCTCGTCGACGTGGGCTTTAGCGGCGTCCTTAAAGATGCCCACCTTGGGCAGCATGCCCAGCATCTGGTCCATGGGCCCCAAGCTTCGCACCTGGAGAAGTTGGTCGCGAAAATCGTCCAGGGTGAAGGTATCGGTTTGGAGTTTGCGGTGAACCTCCAGGGCCTTCTGCTTATCGATCTTTTCCTCAGCCTTTTCGATCAGCGACAAAATGTCGCCCATGCCCAGGATGCGCGAGACGATCCGGTCCGGATAGAATACCTCCAGCGCGTCGTATTTCTCACCCACTCCGATGAACTTGATCGGCTGGCCTGTCACGTGATGGATGGAAAGGGCCGCGCCGCCGCGCGCATCGCCGTCAAGTTTGGTCAGGATCACGCCGGACGTTCCCAGCCGCTCGTGGAACTCCTGTGCGCTGCGCACGGCGTCTTGTCCGACCATGGCATCGGCCACCAGGAGCACCTCGCTGGGGCGGAGGCGTGTGCGCAGGTCGCTCACTTCCTGCATCATCTGTTCATCGATGTGCAGGCGTCCGGCCGTATCTACGATCAGCACATCGTGTCCGCGGTCGGCTGCGTCTCTGCGGGCTGCCAGCGCCAAATCGAGAGGCGAGTCAATCTCCCGGCCGACGAAGCAGGGCAATTGGATAGCTTTGGCAATCACTGCCAGTTGCTCACGCGCCGCGGGCCGGTAAACGTCGGTAGAGACCAACATCGGCCGCCGCTTGCGGCCGGAAAGCCACAACGCTAGTTTGCCTGCCGTGGTCGTTTTGCCGGAACCTTGAAGCCCAACAAGGAGGAACACCGTTGGGTATTCCTTCGAAAACGTGAGAAGCGAGGCCTCGCGCCCCAGAATCTCGATCAGCTCATCGCGAACGATCCGAATCACTTCCTGGCCCGGCGACAGGCTGGAGCGAATCTCTTCGCCCATCGCTTTCACACGTACCCGGTCGAGCAGGGCTTTGACTACATTCAGGCTGACATCGGCCTCGAGAAGGGCCAGCCGCACTTCGCGCAAGTTTTCGTCAACCACGTCCTCGCTTAGAATTCCCTGCACGCGCAAGGACTTGAACACTTTCTGGAAACGGCTTTGAAGTGCGTCAAACATATATTTGGGCAGACAGTCGGCCCTGATCCGCTCGAGCTGGTTCTTTCACTCTGCTAAGTTCTTATTGTACATCTGTAAACATCTTAAAGGAAGCATGTTCTCTTGCGTAGCGCTGACCTTCAGGTCAGCACTAGGAAAGTGCCGACCTAAAGGTCGGCGCTACAAACGCTCAGCGCCCGGCCATCAGCTTCTCAATATCCTCCACCGCGCGCGGCAGGCGCATACTCAGCAGTTCGTTTCCGTCCTTGGTGATCAGGATGTCATCCTCGATACGGACGCCGATTTTCTCTTCGGGAATGTAGATGCCTGGCTCCATAGTAACCACCATGCCGGCCTGGAGCGGCGTATTGTAGCTCATGGGGTCATGGACGTTCAGTCCGATCGAGTGGCCCAGGCCGTGGATGAAGTAATGGCCGAGAGAGGTTCCGTGCATGTCCTTCCCGTGGGTGTTGATGTAATTGTAGGCAATCTCGTGGAGGCTATTCTTTCCCCCGCCAATATTCGTGCCGGGCTTAGCTGCGGCTATCGCGGCATTCTGTGCGCCCAGCACGATCTCGTAGATTTCGCGCTGGCGCGGAGTAAACTGGCCGTTTACCGGAAGGGTACGGGTAATGTCGGCTGCGTAGCCTCCATAAGAACCGGCTACGTCCATGACCACTACGTCGCCGTCCTTGATTTGCTGATCGTCAGCATCGTAGTGCAAAACGGTTGAAAAGAAACCCGACCCGACGATGGGTGGGTAGGCGGGCCATTCGCATCCACGCCGACGGAACTCGTACTCCATGCGCGCCGCCACCTCGTACTCCCAAAGCCCCGGCCGAACCGTTTTCATCGCCGCGAGGTGCGCTTCGACAGAAGCGTCGACGGCTTTCCGAAGCAAAGCGATTTCGCCCGGCGATTTCACCGCACGCTGCCGCTCCACGTGCGGACGCACGTCGGCAAGGGTCGCCAGTGGGGCAATCTCGCGCAGTTTGGATACTACCTCAGCCTGGAAATAATCTTCGCCGCTTTCGGGCTGGGGAGTCAGTTCGATGTAGATTTTGGGAAACGCTTTAAGCACTTCCAGAAGGTTCGATTGGAAGAAGGAAGTCGCCTTGACGGTGGGGAAGCCTGTGCGCGCACTCGCGTCCGGGTCGTCAGGTCCGAGCTTCGGCCCATTCCATTTTTCCTCGAACAGGTTGCGCGCTGGTATGAACAGGATTTCCTTATCAAGTTCGAAAGCAGCGTCGGCCTTTGGAGCCTTCGGGACCAGCAGCATTATGGCGTTGGGCTCGTTCCAGCCGGTGAGATAGTAGAAGTTCTCATTCTGATGGAAGGTCGTCACGCTGGCGGCCACGTCGGCATCCTTGTAACCAAAAAGCACGATGACCCCGTCGCCGCCTGTCTCGCGCACCAGGCGCATGCGCCGCTCATGAAATACCGAAAGCGGTTCGCGCTCCCAGGGCAGAGCTGGGAGTATCGAAACCAGAAGCCAGATTGAAAGCCACAACGGGTTGCGCAGTCGGCGCATCAGCATGAAGACCTCCGCCAAAACACGAGTGTAGCATAGCATTCCGCAAGCCTCTCGCCGTGGAGACCTGGCGCAGCGTCGCCGCAACTAGAACGTGGCACGGCCATCTTGGCCGTGCCGCACGGGCAGGATGCCCGTGCCACGAAATACACCGGAGGCTATGTTTCCTGTGAGGCGGGACGGGATCGGCCTAGGGCGGGCAGGGCATTCCAAAGCCGCCGCAGCGGCGTTTGGAATAGGGACATCATCCCCATATAGGAATAGCCTACCAGGAAGAGAAGCAGAAACGGCACGGTCAGGTAATTCTCGACACGATATGAATAGGCCGTCGCGAAAACGAAGTAGGCCGCCAAGCCGAGTTCGACGTAGGGCTTCCAGCCGCCGCCTCGGCGGACGTACTTCTTGTGCTCCCAGCCTTCTTCTTTCAACTCCACCCGGTATTTGGGAGTGCGGACAAAATCCGACTGCTTACCTAGCAGTGCTTCGATCACCGCCATAGAATTGGTGACGGAAAGTCCGATGCCGGTGGCCATGAGGAACGGCATGAATCTTATGCGCTTCCACCAGTCTTTCGGGTAAAGCTCGCGCTGAGCCACCATGTAGAAACTCGAAACTGAGCACGTGGACGCCAGGAACATAGGCAGGTCCAGGTACAACATCTGGAACCAACCCTGGTAGAACCGCACGATCATGGCAGGCAGGAGAATGACCGAAAAGACCACCATCAGGGGATAAGCGATGTTCGCTGTGAGATGGAACGTGGCCTCGAGCTTGATGTGCAGCGGCTGGGGGCTCCGCCAGATCCGGGGCAGCAGTTTCTTGGCCACCTGGATCAAGCCCTTGGCCCAGCGAGCCTGCTGCGTTTTGAACGAATTCATCTCTACAGGCAGCTCGGAAGGGCACTCGATGTTCGGGTCATAGACAAACTTCCAACCCTTCAGTTGCGCGCGATAGCTCAGGTCTGTATCTTCCGTCAACGTGTCGTGCTGCCAGCCGCCCGCGTCCTCGATGGCCGCGCGCCGCCACATGCCGGCGGTGCCGTTGAAATTGAAAAAGCGGCCGGAGAAGTTCCGCCCGCCGTGCTCGATGACGAAGTGCCCATCCAGGAGAATGGCCTCGACTTCGCAGAGGTTCGAGTAATGGCGGTTCACCCAGGTCCAGCGTCCCTGGACGACCCCCATCTGGGGATCGGCGAAGTATTCAGCCATCTGGCGGATGATGGGAGGGGGAGGAACAAAGTCCGCATCGAAGATGGCGATCAACTCGCCGCTCGCATGCTTCAAGCCCTCGGCCAGCGCGCCCGCCTTGAAGCCCTCGCGGTTGTCGCGATGGAAATAGGACACGGGGTAGCCTGCCCGCGCATACTCACTCGTGAGGCGCGAGGCCACAAATCGCGTCTCGTCCGTGGAATCGTCGAGAAGTTGGATTTCCAGCAGGGAGCGCGGGTAATCAATACGCGTGACCGCATCAAGCAGCCGCTCGACCACGTAACGCTCGTTGTAAATCGGCAGTTGTATGGTGACTCGGGGGAGCGGCCCCGCGTGCTTTTCCGGCTTGGGAGCCTTCCGCTTGTTCTTAAGGTAAAGGTAAGTCAGGAAATAGCGATGAATCCCGTAAATCGACAAGATGCTAAGAACCGTGAAGTACGGTATCAGGATAGAGAGATCGAAGGCATTCACGTGGTAAATGCCGCGGAAAGGGTCCTTGTGGAATAGCGAGGTCAAGTACCGCCCCAGCAGGCTTGAGTGAAGGGGCAAGATTAGTAATGGCAAGTAGTCCATAAGTAAGTCAGCTTGAGGCGCGGGGGCCAGGACTTGAAAGCTCGGGCGGCCGCTCAGCAGCCTAAGCCTTGTCGGATTAGAAAGGCCTACATAGGGTTAGATGCACCTGCAGTCGTTAGCAACTCGTGAGCCTTCGACTCTCAGCCTGCGGCGCTACTCAGGCGGCCCGGGAGTGGGTTTGAGCCCAACAGGACTCCGCCGCATCCGAGAACACTCGTCCACGAGGTGATCGCCTAGTTTTAGGCCGCAGTACCATCTTACCTCACGAGCGTCGGCAGTGTCCAGAGTGTCCAGCGTTTTAGCTGGTTTGCGGTTGCCGACCAGCGGTTGTGCGGTAGCGCTCATGCTTATGACATTCTGTCACTTCATCGCCAGCCGGCTCTGACGCGGACACTCTTTCAGTTGCCAGCCTCCGGTTGGGTGACGAGTTGGGCCGGCGTAAGGGTCAACACTACATGGATTCGGTGGTGTTTTCCATGTCGCCCTTTGTTTTCATAGACATTCTCGCTTTGTTCCGGCAAATTCAAGTCGAGAAGTCCAAAGTTGCGAGTCGAAGAGTGACAAACCGGCGGCGTCCGACCTCCAGCGTCTTGGGTCGGTTTCCCGACTCCTCAACTCCTTGACTTCTCGACTGCTCGACTCTTTGTTTTCATAGACATTCTCGCTTTGTTCCCGATCTTTTTCGAGCAGGATGCGAGGCCGATTAGGCATGAGGGGCGGGAATTCGGGCGTAATGTCGCTACGGACAAATTGAGAATCCCAACCCTCAAGAATAGCCTAGCACTATGGGTGTCATTTGTGAAGAGAAATTTGCAAGGGATGCGGCGAGCCAGCGGCCGTCGCGACGTAGCGTGTTCGCAGGCAAGGCATGTGCGGCTCCTGGGGGCAGGTGTAGCAGCTCTGCACCACCTGAAACTTGAAATGTTCTGGGATGAACCTGGGACTCTCTCCGCGCCGATGCAGCTTGCTCTGGGGACGGTCCTTACCTGGCGAACCGATCAAATCGGTCGGACAGAAATAGCACCTATCACGGAATGCGGCTATAATTGCGAATAACTCAGATGGACTGGCGCGGAAGTACAAATCGTTCGCACGTTAATCGTCGCTTATCACTCGTCGCTCGTCGCTGCTCTCTCGCCACTCCTCACTCGTCACTCGTCACTTCCTTCTGCCGGGAGGCCCAATGAGCGTCCGGGTCTGCGTGTTGGGGAGCGGCAGCAAGGGCAACTGCACTCTCGTGGCCACGGAGAAGACGCGGTTGCTGATCGATGCCGGATTGAGTTGCCGGGAAACCTACGCGCGGCTGGCGGCGATCAGCGAATCTCCCGATGGTCTGAACGCCGTGGTCATCTCTCACGAACACACGGACCACATCAACGGGCTGCGGGTGCTGGCGCTCAACGGCAACCTGCCCGTTTATATCTCTCGCCCTACTTGCGAGGTCGTGTGCCGGGACGAAGAAACCAGGAAGAAACTCACCGCCTTCGAATACTTCGCCCCCAGCGAGAAGTTCACGATCGGCGACATTGAGGTCGCGCCCTTCCCCGTCCCGCACGATGCCGTGGATCCCGTGGCTTTCACTTTGGATGCCCAGGGCATTCGCATCAGCGTGGTTACTGACCTCGGGTATGTTCCGGAGATCGTCAAGCAGCGGGTGAAGGGCAGCCATCTTCTGATTTTCGAGTCCAACCATGACTTGGAGATGTTGAAGGTCGGGCCGTACCCGTGGCATGTGAAGCAGCGCGTGATGAGCCGTCAGGGCCACCTTTCCAACAACGCCACCGCCGATTTCCTCACGGAGGAATTTGACGGCGCTGCCCAGGTCCTGGTGCTCGCCCACTTAAGTGAAACCAATAACCATCCAGAAATTGCGCGCCTCAGCGCCGAGCAGGCTCTCGCCCAGCGCGCCCGGCTCGAATGCACAAAACTCCACTTGGCCACGCAAACCCGGCCGACGGAAGTCTTTAAGTTCTAGGATTCAGGATTCGGGATTCAGACGGTGCTCCAGTCTGACCTTTCGCAACTCAAGCGATGCCGGTTGTCTGGGCCCCGAATCCTGAATCCTCGATCCTGAATCCTGCCTTGACACGCTAATCCCAAATGCCGTTTAATTCTGACTCCTGACTCCTGACTCCTGACTCCTGAACGGAGGGCCCCGTGATTCCTCGCTACACTCGCCCGGAGATGGGCGGCATCTGGACGGATCAGAACAAATTTCAAAAATGGCTGGAAGTAGAAATTGCCACAGCGGAGGTTGAAGCCGAGGAAGGCCTGATCCCCAAGAGCGCTGCGCGCGCCATCCGGCGCAAGGCGCGCTTTGAGGTGGAGCGCATCCTCGAGATCGAGCGCCAGGTGAAGCACGACGTGATCGCTTTCACCACCAACGTGGCGGAACACATCGGGAAAGAAGGCCGATACCTGCATTACGGGCTCACCTCGAACGACGTAGTGGACACCGCCCAAGCGCTCCAGATCCGCGAAGCATCGGCGGTATTGCTTGCAGGACATAAGCGTTTAAGCGAGGTCCTGAAGAAGCGCGCCTTGGAATTCAAACACACGCCGATGATCGGCCGCACGCACGGCATTCACGCCGAGCCTATCACTTTCGGATGCAAACTGGCCATCTGGTTCGAAGAAAACCGGCGCAACACGGAGCGCCTGGCTTATGCCGCCGAGCAGATGCGCGTCGGCAAGCTCTCCGGGGCGGTGGGCAGCTACACGCATTTGCCGCCCTCCATCGAGAAGAAGATATGCGAGCGCCTGGGGTTGGCGCCTGCGCCCGTCTCCTCGCAGGTCATCCAACGCGACCGGCACGCCTTCTATCTCTGCACGCTGGCCGTTTGCGCCGCCTCGCTCGAAAAGATCGCGCTCGAGGTGCGCGGCTTGCAGCGCACCGAAATACGCGAAGTGGAGGAGTACTTTTCGCCGGGGCAGAAAGGGTCCTCCGCCATGCCCCACAAGCGCAATCCGGTTACGGCGGAACAAATCTGCGGCTTAGCGCGTGTGGTGCGGGCCAACGCGCAAGCCGCGCTGGAAAACGTGGCGCTCTGGCACGAACGCGACATCTCGCATTCTTCCGTCGAACGCGTGATCCTGCCGGATTCGACCATCCTCCTCGATTACCTCCTGGCGAAGACCGCCAAGCTGGTGGAAACCATGTTCGTCTACCCCCGTCGAATGCTCGAGAATCTCGATCTGCTGAAGGGCCTGATCTTTTCCGGGCAGTTGCTGCTGGAGCTTGTAGAAAAAGGAGCGTCGCGCGAGGAGGCCTACCGCTGGGTGCAGCGCAACGCCATGCAGGTTTGGGAAACTAGGGAAGACTTCCGCGCTCTGGCGGAACGCGACGAAGACATCCGCCGCCACCTCGACCCGGACGAGATCGGGCGCGTGTTCAATGTCCAGCGCTATCTCAAAAACGTGGATGAGATCTTCCGGCGGGTGTTTGGGAAAACGTAGGGGCGCGGAGTCTCACCGGACGCTGGCGTGAGTGCCCTGCCCTGACCTACATCTTCGCAGCCCTCTTCGTAGTGCAATTCCTCATCTTGTAGCGGGACCGGTGTCGACAGGCAGGGGCGGTTCGTGGACCACCGCTATTCGGCTTCCAGAACGAAGACGGCGGCGTCGGCTCGCAGGTTTGGGAGGAAGGTTACCTGGGTGTACCTTCCGTTGGCGGAGGTTCGGAGCGGGATTTCGCGGAGGACCTTTAGTCCGGCTCTCCCGCAGAATTCCCGGAAGTCGTGGACGGTTGTGAGATGAATGTTGAGAGTCTCGTACCACTCATAAGGCAGCTTGAGAGTTTTCGGCATGCGGCCCTTGAGGCCAAGTTGCAAACGCGCCCGCCAGTGCGCGAAGTTGGGAAAGCTGACGATACAGCGCTTGCCTACCCTGGCCATCTCCCGGATCAGTACCATCGGCTTGTGAAGTACCTGGATGGTGTTGGTCGAGATCACGTAGTCCACCGACTTGTCCGGGTAGTTGGCCAATCCCTCATCGAGATCGCCGTGCTGAACACTGAACAAACCGCGTGCAACGCAGGCCTGGATGCAAGCGTCCGCCAGTTCGATGCCCTCCGCCCGGACTCCCTTCAGCGCCTGGAGCGCCAGGAGAAGATCGCCATCCCCGCACCCCAGGTCCAGGACCCGGGAGCCGGGTTCAACGAGGGTAAGAATCACCTTGTGCTCAGGAGTGAGGCGGACGACGCTCCCGGCTTCCGGCAAACGGATTTCTTCGGTTAGGGCACCCACAATTCCCACTGTTATAGTGACGGACGCAAACGATCAAGAGCCCCGAAGGGGCGAACTAACACAGCCCAGGCCAACGGCCTGGGGCCGAGAGCCAACAACTTCCCCCCCAGCCAAGCCCCGAAGGGGCGAAACAACCTGGCCCAATGTCCACACATGGCCGCCGGAGGTCTTATCACGCCCTTTCAGGGCTTCCGACTCCTGGCGGCCTGGCCACCTACCCAGGCCGTTGGCCGGGCTGTGCTTGTTCGCCCCGTTGGGGCTAATAGCTATCACTCCTTGCGCCAGCGAGTTCACGATTTCTGCAGCCACCCGTGGCCGAGAAAGTTGGTGATCAGCGAACTCAGTTGTTGAGACTCCAGCAAAAAGGCGTCGTGCCCGTAGTCGGTCTGGATCTCGGTGAAAATCGCATCGGCGTGCACACGCCTTAGAGCGCTGACGATTTCTTTCGACTGGTAGGTCGGGAACAGCCAGTCGGAGGAAAAGGAGATGACGAGGAACCGGCTCTTGACCCCGGCAAAGGCCTGCTCGAGGCTCCCGTAAGGCTGGGTGAGGTCGAAGTAGTCCATCGCCTTAGTAATATACAAATATGAATTAGCATCAAAACGGTTAACGAAATGGTTTCCCTTATAACGCAGATAGCTCTCCACCTGGAAGTCGGTGCGAAAATCGTAACCGTAGTCCGACTTATCCTGTAGCCTGCGGCCGAACTTCTGGTGCATAGAACGATCGGATAGGTAGGTGATGTGGCCGATCATCCTGGCAATGGAAAGTCCGTGGCGTGGCACCGTCTTGCCGTAATAGTCGCCCTCCCGCCAGTTCGGATCGAACTGAATGGCCTGCCGGCCGACCTCGTTAAAGGCGATGGCCTGCGCGGAGAGCTTGCTGGTGGTGGCGATAGGGATGGCAAGGCGCACCATCTCCGGGTAGCTGACTACCCACTGTAAGACTTGCATGCCTCCCGTCGACCCGCCCACGACACCCAGCAAGCGCTTGACCCCCAGATGGTCGATCAGCATCTTCTGCGTGTCAACCCAGTCGCGGACGGTGACCATGGGGAAGGAAAGACCGTAAGGCCGGCCAGTGCAAGGGTCGATAGAGCTGGGCCCGGTCGAGCCCTGGCACCCTCCGATGACGTTCGAGCAAATGAGAAAGTACTTCCGGGTGTCGAAGGCCTTTCCGGGTCCGATCATGATATCCCACCAGCCCGGCTGCTTGTCGCGGGGACTGTGATACCCGGCAGCGTGGGCATCGCCGGAAAGCGCATGCACCGCCAGGATGGCGTTGTCGCGGGCCTCATTCAGCTCGCCGTAGGTTTCGTAGGCAAGCGTGATAGGTCCCAGTGTGCGCCCGCACTCGAGCGTCATCTGGTGAGGAGGCTCGGCAAACGTGAGATGCTTGGTTTCGACGATTCCGACTGAGCCTTCTTCTGCCATCTTTCTTGCCCCCGTAGTGCTCGTGGTGCCTCAGTGTCCTTCGCGGCCAAAAGAACCTCAACACTGAGGTCTCTGAGAGGTTCCGTGCACTCCAGGTTTAAGCTTGAAAGCCACAGAGTGCACGGAGAGTTTAGTTCCAGTCGCTTCCCATCGCGCTCCGCCTTACTTTTGCGAGGCAGACAGGGCCTGATCGAGATCGGCGATGATGTCCCGCACGTCTTCGATGCCCACGGACAACCGGACATATTCAGGCGTCACGCCCGTCTGTGCCTGTTCCTCGGGAGTGAGCTGCGAGTGCGTCGTCGTGGCCGGATGGATGATCAGCGACTTCGCGTCGCCGATGTTCGCCAAGTGGCTAAACAGCTTGACGTTGTTGATCAGCTTGACGCCGGCGTCCTTGCCGCCTTTGAT
>JBELAJ010000197.1:0-13529 GCA_049508935.1 Terriglobia bacterium
ACAGGCGCACGCGCTCGAGGCTGTGATGGAGGATGCGCCGCTCGAGCGCCTCGATGTAGACGACAATATCCGGCAATTCGGGCATGTAGAATTATGATGTCACGTAACCGGGAGTCTGTCACCACTTCGGCGGCGATCCCGCGTGGGGGTGCCCCCGGTTCGAAGTGGCACGGGCATCCTGTCCGTGTAATTTCATGGCCAAGATGGCCATGCCACTTCATTCTGCGACGTTGCCGGGGTGGCTGAGTGTTTGCTGTCGCGCGGGGCTGGGGTCCATAATGGAAACTCTGGCTTAACGGGGGACTTGTGAAACCGTCTGACAGTGGCGCGGTGTCCAAGAGGCTGATGGCGATTCAATTCGCCATTCTGGCAAGTCTGGCGGCGTTCTATTTCCTCTATCTGCCTTATCGGGCGAAGTCGCAGGCGGCGGCTCAGGTTGAGGAGCGCGAACTGAAGATCGAAGCACTCGTTGAGTCCCTGGTAGTCGAGGACACCCACAGCGAGGTCGAAGTACCTGGAACAGAAGGCAGAGTGCATCCCCAGAGATTGAACCGCACACCGGCTGTTGAGGAGTTCGTCCAGGAACTCGGCTTGCCGAACCAGCGCACCGCCGATTTCCGCGGCGGGCTGCACATCACCTGGAGGGGCACTGCGCACTCGCTCGAGGCCGCTTTCGACCATGGCCGCCTCTACTGCCTGCGCTACCAGGACCTCCGCACCAGACACGGCGCGCTGGTCTTCGAATCTAGTGCCGCGTGGCACCCCTTTTAAGTAAGAAGGCGGAAAGCAGTAGGCAGAAAGCAGAAATCGCGGGTGGCGCATACGTGCCGGCGTTTGTTGTCGGCATGTATGCGCTTTCCAGACGACGGGCGCACACATCGCGACAAAAAGCGTCGCGACGTATGCGCCACCCGCGGTGCTAAGGTGATGCGAACCGGAGGCGCGATGGGCGGTGGACATTCATCGCGAGGCAATGCTAAGCTGGCTGAAGTGTTGTTCGCATCGAAGGCTGTCCGAGCCTCTCGGCGATCGAAGGTCCGGCCGGCCTCACAGGGCGACTACTGATGGCAGTTAATCCAACTGGTGGTCCGCAGCTTACGGATGGCACGCGCGGTATGCCGCAAGCAGTCACTGTCGGCCTTACTCGCGCCGCGATCTTCCTGGTCGTGACACTGAAGCAGGGCTCCGCCTATCGAACCATCATTCGGTCCTTCTGCGCGGACCTCTCAGCCATATTTCGCGCGGTGGAATTTCGCGACCTCGAAGCGGGACTTTCCTGCATTATGGGGATTGGGTCGGAGGCCTGGGACCAGCTCTTTGGCGCGCCGCGTCCGGCGGAGCTGCATCCCTTTCGTGAGATTCGCGCCGGGGCGCGCCATGCAGTCTCAACTCCGGGCGACTTGCTGTTCCACATCCGCGCCAAGCGTATGGATCTCTGCTTTGAGATGGCGACACAAGTCATCGCTCGAATCGGCGAGGCGGTCTCGTGCGTCGACGAGGTGCAGGGATTCCGCTATTTCGACGATCGCGACCTGCTAGGGTTTGTGGATGGCACTGAGAATCCTCGAGGCAACGAAGTGGCGGAGGCGGCGCTCATCGGGGACGAAGATCGAACCTTCGCCGGCGGAAGCTATGTCATCGTGCAGAAGTACTTGCACGATCTGGCCGGCTGGAATGCTTTGCCCACCGAGGCGCAGGAACGAATCATCGGGCGCACCAAACTCTCCGACATCGAATTGGACGATTCGGTTAGGCCCACTTCAGCGCACAACGCGCTGACGACGATCGAGGAGAACGGCAAGCAGATCCAGATTCTGCGCGATAATATGCCTTTCGGGCATGCCGGCTCGGGCGAATTCGGGACCTATTTCATTGGCTACAGCCGCTCGCCCCGCTCGATCGAGCAGATGCTCGAGAACATGTTTGTCGGGCGGCCGCCGGGCAACTACGATCGTCTGCTTGACTTCAGCCGCGCCGTCACCGGGAATCTCTTCTTCGTGCCCACCGCGAATTTTCTGGATAACGTAACTGAAGAAGGATCGGGCGTGCCTTCTGCCCCTGCGCCGGCGGCGGAGCCCGCGCCGAGCGTCCCGCGTGAGAGTGACGGTTCGTTGCACATCGGATCGCTAAAAGGAGACCTTGAACATGAATAATCTACATCGCGAGCTTGCCCCGATTTCCGGTGCGGCCTGGGCCCAGATCGAAGAAGAAGTGGCACGCACTTTCAAGCGCCACCTCGCGGGCCGGCGGGCAGTGGATGTGCGAGGGCCGGCGGGTACGGGCCTCTCCGCTGTCGGCACTGGACACCTGCGGGAGATCGCCACGCCGGGCGACGGCGTCCACGCGCGCCAGCGGGAGGTGAAGGCCCTGGTCGAGTTTCGGGTTCCATTCGAACTCGAGCGGCAGACGATCGACGACGTGGAGCGTGGCGCCAACGATTCCGACTGGGAACCGGCGAAGATCGCGGCGCGCCGCCTGGCCTTTGCGGAGGATGGCGCCATCTTTGTGGGCTATGACGCCGCCGGGATCACCGGCATCTGCCAGGGAACCAGCAACCCGAAGAAAACGCTGCCGGCCGACGTACGTGAGTACCCGCAAGCCATTGCCGAAGCACTGAACCAGCTGCGGCTAGTCGGCGTCAATGGGCCCTATACGGCGCTGCTGGGTTCCGACGCCTATACGAAGTTGGCCGAGACCAGCGATTACGGCTATCCCGTCCTCGAGCACGTCAAGCGGCTGGTCGACGACAAGATCATCTGGGCGCCCGGCATCCCTGGCGCCGTCGTTTTGACCACCCGTGGCGGCGACTTCGAACTGCACATCGGCCAGGACGCTTCCATCGGCTACCTCAGCCACACCGATACCACGATCCGCCTCTACTTGCAGGAGACCTTTACCTTCCTGCTCCTCACCACCGAAGCAGCCGTCGCCTTGGCTCCTCCGCCCGCGCAGAAGAGTTGACGCGCGGCGTTCCCACACGGCCTGCTTCGAATATCAGGCCCTGGTATCAGGCACTTGAAAGGGTACGTGACACCGTTCCCACCTTTCTTTCCCTGTGAGAGTTGAGCAGCGCGTAAAGGCGCCGGCGAATTTCGTGCGCGGATCCCCACGGTAGGATCGAGCGCCCGAAGAACAAGTCGGCGTTCCTAGCAGCTTATAGTGGTTATGGTCGAAGGAAAAAGGTATATTGGACGAGAGTAAGCGTCGCCGTTTCGGAGGTCAGAATATGGCGAAAATTGTGATTGAAGTCGGGCAGGAAATGGACGGCGCCACATTTCGCCTGAGCCCGAAGACGAGGGTGTTCCTGTCGTCCCGCTTCAAGGACATACGTCCCCCCACCAGCGTGTTTGTTTCCAACGAAACCGCGTTAGACTTCGAACGTTTTTACGGGCCCCTTCGCGAAGAGCTCGTCACGATCCTCACCGGCCTTCGGGAGAGCGACCTTCAAAAAGTGGGGGAGGTCGAGTTCGTGGATCCGGCGCGCGGTAAGGTTCTGCTTGACTCGATTCCTTCCCGATGAGGAAGTTTTGCGAGATAAGAGCAGTCTCTATATTGGCCGCGCTGGCCAGCTTCTGGTCATGAGCGAGTTCCTTCTGCGAGGATGGAACGCCGCTTTGCCGGAGGTTGATGTAGGCGATGACGTTTTTGTAGTAAAGGACGAAAGTGGAGACCTTTCTCGAATCCAGGTAAAAACCGCTATCTCAAAACCCTCCGGAGGCGCTTACACTGCGCAGTTTGCAGTTGGCTTGTCACAACCGAAGACTCCCCGCAACCCCGATCTGATTTACGTCTTTACGGTCCGCCACGGCCCCAATTGGGGACCATATCTGATAATCCCTCGTGAAAAACTTCGCCAAGAACATGAATTCCACCACATAGGGAGCGCCAGTATGGAGCGGTTGATTTTGCGATTCGTTTACGAGCCCGACCGCGCCAGATGCGGCACCCGCGACCTAAGCGCGTTCCTGAATGACTGGACCAAGTGGCCGGTCATCCGGGATCGCGCCAAGCCAGCCAATTCGATACGATAGAGGTCTGGCAAGGGCGGACCTGCTCTGCAGGGTCCGCGGGTGCATACATCGCGATCAAAGGCGTCGCGACGTATGCGCTACCCGCGCAGTGCGGTGATAACAATCCAGAGCGAGATTCCTCGCTCCGCTCGGAATGACAAGTGAAGAGTTTATCCGCACCCTGTAACGCCGGCGTTAGGAGTTGGGTGTGAGGCCTATGGGCAGGCGGATATAGAACGTGCTGCCCTTCCCGACCGCGGATTCAAAGGTGAGCGAACCGCCGTGGTTATCCACCACGATGCTGCGGGCGATCGCGAGGCCTTGCCCGGTGCCGCGTCCTACCTCTTTGGTGGTGAAGAAGGGCTCGAATATCTTGTCGCGGATGTTCTCAGGTATCCCGCAGCCTGTGTCGCTGATCGAGATCACCACGTGGTCGCCATCCCGGCGGGTGCGAACCCCGATTACTCCCTTGTCCCCGTTACCGTCGCCACGGTCTTTGATGGCGTGCGCGGCGTTCACCAGCAGGTTGAGAAAGACCTGGTTCATGTCCCCGCCGTTGCATTGCACCAGCGGCAGTTCCTGGAGGTCGGTTTCAACGTCGGCAACGTACTTGATCTCGTTGCGCGCCACAATCAGTGTGCTCTGCAAGGCTCGGTTCAAATCCGCCGCCGCTTTTTCGCTGGGGTTGGGATGGGCAAACTCTTTCATGGCCCGGACAATGGTGGCGACGCGCGTCACGCCCTCGAGCGATTGCGCCAGCGCCTTGGGAATTTCTTCTTCCACGAAGTCCAGGTCCGCTGCGCGCTCGGCCTCGGTCACCTCCTGCGCCAAAGCCTGCACGGGCTCGCCGCCGGCCGCCGCCTGCCGCAGGCTGCGGTACTTCGCCAGCACTTTGGCAAGGTCCGCGAACGAGTCCATAAGGAAGCGAGTGTTATCGCCAATGAACTGGATGGGCGTATTAATTTCATGGGCGATGCCCGCCGCCAGGCTGCCGACGGCTTCGAGCTTCTGTGCGTGGCGGAGATCCATCTCGAGTTGCGCGCGCGCGGTCACGTCCTGAGCGACGACGAGCACAGCCGGGTGTCCATCGTAGCAGAGCGCGTGCGAGCTGCACTCCACTTGCAGGGTGCGGCCGTCTTGGGTGTGGTGCGTCGAGGCAGCCGGGAACCGCTTACACGGACGGTCCTGGGGACCGCCTTGGGTGGCCCGCTCGGAATCCCCCAGCCCGCAGATGTCCGAAATCTTCAGGTTCAGGAATTCGTCCCGGCTGTATTTATACTGGTTAACAGCGGCTTCGTTGACCTCCAGGAACCTGAGCGTCGTCTGGTCGTAGACCCACACGGGAGTGGGAATCGTAGCGAAAAGCAGGCGGGCGCGTTCTTCGCTGCGCTGCAACGCCTCTTCCGAGGCCTCGCGCTCCGTGAGGTAGCCGGAGAGCAGCAAGGTGAGGAGCAGGCCGGTCACGAGCACGGCCCAACTGCTCCAGCGCGCGGGGCGAAACGCAGAGCCTAGTGGATAGGCTATAATCTCCCAGGTGCGCCCCCCCACCGAAACCGTGCGGATGGTGCGGAAGCCGCGGGGAAGGTCTTCGACACGGTCGAAGCGCGCGCCCTTCGGATACAGCAGGCGTTCGCCGGGCCTGGCGTCGCAATCGAAGACGGCAATGCTCAGGCCGGAAAGGCCGCTGGTCAGCGTGCCGCGCTTGTCCACCATGTTCTGAATTCGGAATACTCCGAGCGCGAATCCCTCGAGCGTCGCGCGGCGGCCCTCCTCGCTGTGTGGCTCGTCTTCTCCTTTGTAAAGCGGGTAGAAGACCAGCGCCCCGTACTGATCGGCGACCTCCTGCACCAGCGTGATCCGGCTGGTGGCGGCCATTCCGCCGCTCGCTGCCGATTTCTGAAGCGCTTCCCGACGAGCCGGGTTGGACGCCAGATCAAACCCCAAGGCCTTCTCATTGCCGGCGAACGGCTCAACGAAGAAAACAGGAAAGTACTCTTCCCTCCTGCCTACCGGCCCCATCCTGCCGTTAGAATAGCGCTCCGTAAACTGGAACGCCCGAAAGCCGTCCCGCCGCGCCGCGCTTTCGTAACCGGGGCGCTGGTTCTCCGGCACCCTGGGAATCCATTCCAGCGCCTGGATCGCCTTGTTCTGCGCCAGCAGAGGTGTTACGAAACGGGTGAATCCCGCCCGATCGAAACCGGGAGAGGCTTTGAAAAACGCCTTGACGGAAACCAGGTTGTCGAGGGTCAGTGCGACGTTGGTTTCCAAAGCGTCCAGCCGTTCCCGGGCAACACTTTCGAATGATGCCCGGGCATTCTTCGTTTCCAGATCCCGCAGCGTGACGAAGATGCCCGCGGTCAGTGGAACGCCCAAGGCAACCGCCACCAAAGAAGGGAACAAGTGGCGCGCGGGTTTGAGCACAGTCTTCATGCGTCGATGAACCACCATTGTTTCTATCGTCAGAGGAATCGTTGCCCTTTAAGCAAACCCCGTTCAGCCCTGATGGAATCCCCGCGAACCCGTTCCGCACCAGCGGGCCGGTGAATAAAGCAAGTCCGGCTAATGCCGATGAGCACTAGTATGAGAAAACATGGCCTGATTCTTCTTTCATTCGTGATCGTACTTGGCGCTTCTCGCATGCTGCTGGCACAGGAGCCGGTGGAAGGAACTGCCGAAGCTCTCTGGAGCGCCATCGAGCAGGGAAAATTCTCCGGGGAAGCGCGCTACCGCTTCGAAACCTTTGAGCGCGCGGGCGCGCCCTTTACTGGCGACTCTTATGCCCCCACGCTCAGGTTAGCGCTCGGCTATGAGACGCCTTCCTTTCACGGCTTCTCGGCCTTCGCGCAGGGCGCCGGGGTAATCATTACCGGCCCCGCTGACTATAGCGTTCCGACGCTACCCTCGATGAATCGCCCGGACCGGCCGGCCATCCTGGAGCCGAAGACCGAGCAGTTGAGCCAGGGGTACGCCAAGTGGAGGAGAAACTTCGAGGGCCGCCAGGTGGCGGTCACGGTGGGGCGTCAGGAATTGATGCTCAACGACGGGCGCTTCGTCAGCACTTCCGCCTGGCGCCAGATTCATGAGAGTTTCGACGCCGCCCGCTTCGACGCGGACTTCACCCCTCACACTGCCTTCACCTACGCCTTCATCAATCGCTACTATCGCGTGGTCGGGCACGACGCGACGGACGGCAAGCCGCCCATGCATTCGCACCTGCTCAACCTGGCGTGGCAAAAGCCCCGCCAATCGAATCTCTCCTTTTACGGTCTGTTGCTTGACTACCGATCAGCCGCTCAGTTTTCTCTCTCTACTGAGACCTTCGGCGTGCGCGCGAATGGCCCCTTCGAGCTCAACCCGCAATGGAGCGTTCTCTATACCGCCGAGTTCGCCAAGCAGCGCAACTTCGGCACCAATCCCTACTACGTCAACGCCAACTATTACCTGGGCGAGTTAGGTCCCGCGTGGCGCGGGTTCGGCGTCAAAGCAGGGTACGCACTGCTGGGCGGCCACAGCCTCACCAACGAAGTCAGCACTCCTTTGGCAAACCCCTTTAATGGCTGGACCGAGCTTTTCGGGACAACACCCAACCTTGGAAATAGCCATGGACTGGAAGCTCGCTACCTGACGGCGAATGACGTGATGAGATTTCTAGGCGGGGCTACAGCTACAGTCACTTACTACGACTATCACTCCGATAGCGATCGTATCCACTATGGCAGCGAGCTGGATTGGGCCGTGGCCTATAAGGTTCGGAGGGTCAGCAAGCATTGGGAGATCGGCTCCCGCTTCGGCCGCTACTGGTCCGATCGTCTCTACTCCCGCGCCTTGCGGGTTTCGGGTTACACAGATGTCACCTTCTGATTAATCCCGAATTCCGAACTTGCGAGGCTCGATCCGAAGAAACCCCTCACCTGGCTCGCTACGCTCGCCACCCTCTCCCCAGGGGAGAGGCCGGTTACGACGGTTGTTTCGAGCCCTCTCCCTTGGGGAGAGGGTGGACCACTGCCGGCGCTTTCACCAGCCGGAGCGGGCCGGGTGAGGGGTTACTCCCAAAGAATCTGAACACGCGTTTCGTTCTCTAGCTCATCGCTACGCCTCAGCCGGAGCGAAGGAGGAGGCAAGTAATGTCATCGTGCTGGCGGGCTTGGCCCACGAAGGAGTCGACTGCCGAGAGCAAGTTTCTGAGCGTACCTTGCGCGCCCGCATGGTCGCTGGATTTCACCACTTCCAGCACACGGGCCTCTCCGAATTCCTGCTCGGCGTCGTTCACCGCTTCGATTAATCCGTCCGTAAAGATAACCAGCAGGTCGCCCGCACCCATGGTTATAACCCCGCGGGTGAACTTGGCGTCGGCGTTGATGCCGAGCGGCAGGTCGCCGACCTCCAAGCGCTCGAGGCTTCCGGAAGACCGCCGCAGAATGGGTTCCTCGTGTCCCGCGCGAACGTAGGAGAGTTCGCCGCTCCCCGGATCGAACTCTGCAAAAAAACCGGTAGTGAAGCGGCTGCCGCCCAGGCTGTGAGTGCAGACATAGCGGTTCAAGGCTCCCACCAGGTCGAGGAGAGAGGTGTTGGCTTCCGCCAGGGTTCGCACGCTGGCTTGAAGGGTGGCCATGAGCAATGCAGCCGGAACGCTTTTGCCCGCCACGTCCGCCACCACCAGGAGCAATCGCTTGGGGTCGGGCTTCGAATTCGGAGAGGGGCGCAGGAAGGCGTCGTAATAGTCTCCGCCCACGGTGTTGGCGGGCCGCGAAATAAACGCAATCTCGACGCCCGGCACCACAGGAGGCACCGCAGGTACCAACCAGCGCTGGATGTCACGCGCAATTTCCAGGTCCCGCTTCATCGTAACGCGGTCGGCAAGTTCGAGCGCCAACAGAAACAGCAGCCCCGCAACGGCAATCAGCACGGCCAGGAAATTGTTGGGCGGGTTCACCTCGTAGTTACGGTGGGAATTGGAGACTGAGATCAGAACTTGGCTATTGACCAGTGCGATAATCGCAAAAAACAAGGCAATGAGAAGAAATACGCGTCGGGCCGGCGAGAGCTTCATCAGCAAAGCCCAAAAAAGCGCGCTTGTGGTCTTCCTGAATCGCCGGCCTCGGGTTTCCTTGCGCAACGCCTCCCAGTCGATCTCGCGCGTGTAAAGGCTGTAACTTGCCCGCGCCTCGGACCGGAATTGCGACCACAACTCTTGTACCGCGATCCCTTCGGTCACTCGCTGCCAGAAACCTCTGATCCTTCGAACGACGCGCGTTAGGAAGTTGCCCGCGCGCACGGCGTGCCTTTCGATATCAGGGCTGGGGTTAACGCGCATAGTAGCGATTATAGGCTAAAGGACGTAAGCGATGTCACTCCGTTTGTGTGCGGTAGGCAGAGTAACGCAAGTCATGGTCGTCGTCACCCCCGCGGAAGCGGGGGTCCGTGCCGGTCCAAAAGCAGATGGATTCCCGCTTACGCGGGAATGACGCGAATTACGACAGGAAGAACTGAGAACTGATCACTCACGACTGATGACTAAACAAAATCTCTTCCGATCAGCCGCTCGATGCGCTTGCGAATGGGCGGATGGGTAGAAAAAAGGCTGGAGAAAACCTCGCCGGTCGTGAGGGGCTGCAAGATATACATGTGCGCCATGGAGGGCGAAGCCTGCATGGGAATGCGCTTCGACCATTGATCAATCTTGTTGAGCGCCCGCGCCAGGCCCTGGGGATTGCCGGTGATTTGCGCGCCCGTCGAGTCCGCTTCGTACTCGCGCGAACGTGAAATGGCAAGCTGAATAAGCGTCGCCGCAAGGGGCGCCACAATCATCATGGCGAGCGCGGAAAACATTCCGCCGCGCCGGCTGTCGCTTCGGCCGCCGCCAAATCCCCCGAACAACTCGCCCCAATAGACCATGCGGGCAATTAAAGTGATGGCGCCGGCAAGCGTCGCTACCACAGCGCTGATCAGGATGTCGCGATTCTTCACATGCCCAAGCTCATGCGCCAGGACGCCTTCGATTTCTTCGTCGTCGCAGATTTCAAGGATGCCGGCTGTGACCGCCACCGAGGCGTGGTTGGGATTGCGGCCTGTGGCAAAAGCGTTCGGCGAATCAGTGGGGATGTAGTAGATCTTGGGAACAGGAACGTTCGCCTTGGCCGCCAGGCGCTCCACGATCTGGTAGATGCGCGGGTTTTCTTCGCGCGCGATCGGTTTTGCGCCACTCATCTTCAGCGCAATCTTGTCGGAGAAGAAGTAGGTGCCCAGGTTCATTACCGCGGCCAGGACCAGGGCGAAGATCATTCCCCGTTGCCCGCCAAAAGCTTCGCCAATGACTAGCAGCAAGCCGGTCATCGCCGCAAGTAGGATCGTTGTCTTCAGATTATTCCACATAATTTAATGCTCCAATTCTTATCAACACCTTGTTGCAATACATTAGATGCCTGCCCGACCTAGGAGGATTTTCCGGCGAGGGATCCTCGAACGCTTCTTTGCGCCACCCCCTATTCGCCGCCGCACGGGAAACGTCCGGGCGAATTCCAAGCCTCGCGCTGTCAAATCTGCTTCAGAGGTTAATATGCTGACGATCTCCTTATTGAGGCTGCGGTTATGAACTTTGGCGCTTTCAAGCAGGAGCTTATGCACGTCTTTGCTTACGTTCCGGATAGTCAAGTTGGGCATCGGGGTTTCCCTCGCGGCCGACCTTTGCTGCGCCGCGTCGCCTAGCGGCTGTCGCGGTCCTCGCGAATCAGTTGGACGCTGTCCGGGGCGTTGGGATATTCGCGGGCAATCCTCTCGCTCAGCCGGCGCAGTCGGGGAATGACCCACTTGAGCTGCTGTCGTCTGCGTTCACGTTCGGCATGATCGGTCAGGATTTCAAGTAGCTCCCCGTTCAAGCTGCGATGGTGCAGCTTAGCGCGTTTGCGCAAGGTCTCGTGTACCGCCTTCGGAATGCCTCGAACGCTCAGGGTAGCCATGGTGCCTGCTACCACAATGCTAGCATTCTGTCACCGTCCGATCAATACGCCCGAGTGGGAGCGTTTGCCTAAGGCGGCGTTACTCGACGTCGCTTTCCTGAAGATCCGCCATTTTCAATAGGTGTTTCAGCAGTCCGGTCTTCAGTGCTTGGTTGCCGTGAATGGGAATGGAGAAACGAACGACGCTCCCCGGCTTACCGTAGATATGATGACTGCCGTGGATGCGAAGCAGCCGCCAGCCATGCCGTTCGACGACCCGAGCCAGTGCCTTGCCCGAGATCGACTTCATAGGGCGATTTCCAGGATCTGGTCCTTGGGCGCGTGCTCTGGCGGGTCGACTTCCACATCAAGACAGGCCTCGATGGCCTCGTGGACGTTCGCCATCAGCTCTTCCATGGTTTCGCCCTGCGTGGCACAGCCGGGGATGGCCGGCACCTCTGCCCAGTAGCCGCCTTCCTCCGTCTCGTGCACCACCACCTTGATTTTCAACGGGGGTGCTCCTCTCTAGTTCGAATCTCTACAAAATTATATCATGAGGCGACAAAGCAGGACCTGAGGCCGTCCACTACACGGGTACAGCCCACGCCTGGCAAAATCCCAAGCGTAACTATCCCCTAGTCGCTTCTAGCCATTCGACAAATCTCTCTATTGAGCCCATCGCCAACCGTAGGTTGTCCTCTGTGACAGAGATCAGCGTGGGAAAAGCCTCGTTGGCAAAGAGGCTGACGGGGTATTTGGATTTGTATTGCCGGTCTCGCCATCGATCAAGAGAGCTGATGTGGCCTTCGTGTTGGACCGCATTCCTCGCGAGCACTATTTCTTTCAGAATCGAAAAGGGGATGGGACCCTTGTCCCAGTCACAACCAAGTAATTCCCGGAAGACTGTTTTGTAACATTGCAGCTCACCAAAACCTCGTTTTCTCAGCTCTGATATAAGCCTCTCGGCTTCCCTCCACTGCCCGCGATCACTGATAAACTCCTTAAGGTATTCTTTAAGGGTCTGCTGAAGAGCGCTCAGACAAGCTTGCCCCAAGAGGCTCTTGCACGCAGACCCCTTCTCGTATCTATCCATCACCTCTTTCGGAGGACTCGGATCCTCGTCCTCCCCCGCGAAGCTGCTGGACCATTGGTCGTACTCAACCTCTGCATCGTCCATTGCTTGATCAAAGGGCACCTTGCCGGTTGCGTAAAATTCTCTCAGTACTTCGAGCTTCTTACCAAAGAAGTATTTGATGTCCATCCGGATTCGCCGTCCTTATCGCTACTCGCAATGGCAGCCGCCTGTGCTGGGCCGAGGCCGGTTGCCACCGTCCGGGGATCTCCGGTTAGCGAAGGCGATGATGCGCGGGCTATGCGCAGCCAAGCCATGTGTTATAGAGACATTCCAACAAAACGTCTCACCCTGAGACGGCCCAGCGGGCCGTCTCTACGTTCTTGCCGCCTTCGCCTTGGCTCGCTCGAAGGTCATCGTGCCTTTCTTCAGGTCGGCGTCGACATCGACGGTTTCGCCTGGCAAAACCTCGCCGTCGAGGAGCTTCATGGCCAGCGGGTCCTGGATGAGGCGCTGGATGGCGCGCTTCAACGGGCGGGCTCCGAACTGCGGGTCATAGCCTTCGCGGAAGAGGAGTTCGTGCGCGCGCGGCGTCAGCTCAATTTGGATCTTGCGCTCGGCCAGCAGGTTCTTCAGATAGCCGAGTTGCAGATCGATGATCTTCTTGATGTTCTCCTTGCTGAGCGGGTTGAAGATCACAATCTCATCGATGCGGTTCAAGAACTCCGGACGGAAGTGTTCGAGCAGGGCCTCGTGGATTCGCTTCCTGATGACTTCGGAAATCACCGGGGGTTCGTCGGCCCTGCGAGCGTTCATCGCTTCATGAATATAGGTGCTGGCGAGGTTGGAGGTCATAATAATGACGGTGTTCTTGAAATCCACAGTGCGGCCTTTGCCGTCGGTCAGGCGGCCCTCGTCGAGAATTTGGAGGAAGATGTTGAAGACGTCCGGATGCGCCTTTTCGATTTCGTCGAAAAGCAGCACGGAATAAGGGCGCCGGCGCACCTGCTCGGTGAGTTGCCCGCCCTCCTCGTATCCGACATAACCCGGCGGGGCGCCGATCAGTCGCGCCACGGCGTGCTTCTCCATGTACTCGGACATATCGATGCGCAGCATGGCGCGCTCATCGTCGAAGAGGAATTCCGCCAGCGCCCGCGCCAGCTCCGTCTTCCCCACACCCGTGGGGCCGAGGAACAGGAATGAGCCGATCGGCCGCTTTGGGTCGGAAAGCCCCGCCCGGCTGCGCCGCACCGCATTCGAAACTAGCTTCAAAGCCTCCTCTTGTCCAACCACGCGGAGCCGCAAACGCTCTTCCATCTGCACGAGCTTCGCAACTTCGCCCTCGAGCATCTTAGAGACTGGAACGCCCGTCCACTTCGAGACCACGCGGGCCACGTCCTCCTCGTCAACCTCTTGCTTCAGCATGCGGCCGGTCTTCTGCATTTCTTCGAGCTTCGCAGTGGCGGCCGCCAGTTGCTTTTCCAGGGTCACCAGCTTGCCGTAACGGATCTC
>JBELAJ010000198.1:0-13467 GCA_049508935.1 Terriglobia bacterium
GGCAAGGACCGTCCCATCAATGAAGGCAAGCTGGAAGGGAGCGACATCTCCTTTTCGGTCGATTCTGAGTGGCAGGGCAACCCCATTACGCTGGTCTTCAAGGGAAAAGTCTCCGGTGACGAAATGCAGCTTCGTGTGGATACCAAGGACGGAGCCTGGGGCACTGACCTCGTCGCCAAACGGTCTGCGAGCAAGTGATCAGCAGCTTGGCTTGGTTTTCATTCATGTCAGGCCCGAAGCTCGGCCTTGCTGTGGGCCTTGGCTCTTGCCAGTCCACCCATCCGGGCCATCTCAGCGACTGTCATCTCTCGGTCGCGCCTGGACAGGAATCCTGCTAACTGGCTTCTACCGTGTCAACGTGAGACCAGTGTTTTTATCTATTCCCGCGAACTCGTAACTCTTTTGATTTGCTTCGAGTTAGCTTTGAGACCGGCACCCATCAAAGCAGAAAGTAAAGGGTACCCGCCACATTTTCCGCTACATGCCTTGAGCGTCAAAAGAGGCCCTTCCTGGGGCACCGGGGGGCACCGTTTTCATGGGAAATCGAGACAGCTCCCTTAGCCTCTTAGCAAGCGTGTTTACACACAGAAGAGGCCCAGTAGACCAGAAAAGCGCCTGTGCCCGGTGAGCACCCTCGCGCCGGGTTGGGAATACCCCTGATCGCCGGGCAGGAAGAACAATTCATCAAGAACTTGTCCGGGGAGTAATCTGCGCCTGAGAGGATCCGCTACGCGTGTTCCCTCAACTCGCGCCAGGTTTGCCGGTGCAGGAAACTGGAATCGACGTTGCTCTCCATTTCGAGGAACGCTGGCCACGGCGCGGTAAGCGACATCAGATTTGTCCCGAGCGAGGCGCGTACGGTGTTGCGCGCCGAGATGTCGGTCATGCCGATCAAAGCGCGCGGGTGTTCGCGCTCCAGTTCGCGATATCCGAAGATCCCAATGACTTGGCAGCCTGCCGCCCACGGCACGGAAACGTTCTCTCTCTGCGGGTCTGCGTAATTGGCAAGGATGACCAAAGCGGAAAGCTGATCTGGGTCGACGAAGAAAGTGACGCTTTTGATGTCGTCCCTCTCGGCATCGGTGAGGCTGAGCGGTTTGATGACGACGTACTTGGCGCGGATGTCGCGCATGGGTATGTATTCTAGAAAATGCTCCGTCACCTGCGGGGTCTTCAGATACCTTTCGCCTTCGAGGAAGTCGTCGGCCATGCGCTCACCGCCCCACGCGGCCATTTGCGCGCCGATGGCCCGGCCCTCCTCTGACCCTTTGTTACCGTCGGCAAGAAATCCGCAGAAGCCTGCAATCCCGCCCGGAAAGGTCTTGTAGCAGTTACCGAAGCCCAGTCCGACTCCGCCTCCCCAGCAACCATAGGTCTCGCGACTGAAAGCGCCGATACGGCCCTTGGAGGCGACGGTGGCGAACACCGCCATCACACAACCCCATCGTCCCGGCTTGAAACTGATCGCAGGTTCGGGCAATGTGTCCGCCCAGGTCAGGGCGACAGGATTCGTTTTCAAATCAATTGCGTTCGCTATTTTGCTAAACATATGCTCGTGCTTTGCACGTCGGATGCCGTACTTCACCTTCAACTCTGCAAAATTGCACCTGAACCGGCGCGGACAGAAGACGAGCCGGGCTCTTTTGCTCTTAATACGATGAACGGGGCTGCGGCCGTCGGGAAGCCGCCACCAGCATCCGAACAATCGGCGCACGTTCGTAAAATTCCACCAATCGGTCAACCAGCGAATCTTGTGACGGGTCGGAATGTGCCATGTTGCAAACCTATAGTTCCAGGATCGGTAATATGCTCAAGGACCGCTCGCTCCGACAGCCCTGTGCAGCGGTCATTCAAGAGGAGCTGTCCTCAGGTGACTCCGTAGGTGCCTTACACACGCCTGCCCTTTCGAGATATTGAACGAGAGCGGGATTCAGGAGGAATGCCCCATCCTTCACATCCTGCCCGATTGCCCGGACCACGAGAAATATTGCCGAGTGGTACACCCTCACCGCATCGCTGGCGATTTGCGCTTGCTCCTGCGACCATAAGTGAAGGTATTTCTTGCGTGTTGTCCGAATCGCATCGAACGCTGACTTGGTTGCGTCGTCTATTATCCCGTATAATCGCAAGACCTCAACCCTTCTGTACTGGTCGAGCTTCTCAAATTCGCGGCCGAAGAGAGCTTCCTGGTCTTTGGGACTTAGGGGCCGATTGCCAATGCTCGCCCCTGCGGTATCGAACAGCAGCATCGCAACCATCTCAGCGACCATTCCGCTGAGCGCAATTGTGGAGAGATAGCTCCCGACCATGTACGCTGCCTTTGCGTGCCGCAGCGGCCAAACCAGTTTCTCCAGGATTCTTCGCTCCGCAGGCGCAACAAACAAAGCGACCGGTTCACGTGCGATTTCGCGATACCTGCTCGCCATACTCCCGGCATCGGCAGGGACGCCGGGGGTTGACAAGAAATCGAGGAATGCTTCTGCTGACGGGATGGGAGAATCCGATGGAAACGGCTGGTCTAGCGCGAAAAACTTGAGAGGATTTATCCAGCCTGCAAATCGCTTGGGTTCTCCCATCGGTGTGCTCCGCGTCACGGAAGGGCGGCTCGCCACCGGGCCGCAGCGGCGACCAGTCCTCGCCACGGGCTTTTCTCATGCCCGATATCCCAGCGGCAATCGCATGTAATCAATCTGGATAATGCTGGCCGGGCACGGGTGCCTTATCAAATACAAGATTGTTTCACTCGACCACCGGTAGTTCTCCGCCCGCTTCACCAGCGCTTTCCCCACGGGATTCTATTATTCCAGCAGCCGATGCCTTCGCCGTCATGGGAGGAACCCATGGTCAGGAATGCACCGACCATGGCTCCCTGCTACCGGCGCTGATGCATTAGGGGCTATCCAATGCGAAGGACACGCCGAAAGTCGAAATGGTGCTCAATCTCCAACCTTGCTTCCTCGAACAAATTGGGAGGCTCTTCCGCTGAATGAATAGGCACGCTCAGACGTTCATACCACTCTTTCAGAGAGGGCATTTGACCCCGATTCTCAGGTGGCAGAGTTTTGTTGTAAGCCTCCATTATCTCATCACCGGGCACTCGGCCCGTAATCCCCGTTTGTCGCCGGGCGAACTGTTCGATGAACGTGCGCATGTAGAACAAGGCAGCGAGAATCTTCCCCGAGTTATACGCAAGGACAGCGTCACGGAAAAAGCGCTCTTCTTGCTTCGGAATGAAGGCTGGAACCTCTACGTGCTCAATAGGCGAGCGGCCCTCCAGGATTAGTTGCCAACCGTGACGCCGCACAAGGAAGGCTTGCGGAGTGCCCCTACACCGCTGGCACTGGTAGGAGAGAAAGAACATTTGGAAGCCCAGTGGCGGCGGAGTCTGAACCTGACCGTGACTATATAGCTTTAGGAGTTCGTTTTTGAGGTCAAAGTACCAAATCGGATTCGCCACTTCTTTTGTATCGCATTCGCAGCAGAACAGCTTTAGGCCGTTTATTAACAATGTTAACTGCGGCTCCGGGATGTTGTCCCTGCCCCCGAAGAAAAGCTGCCGGTCTGCCGGGGTGAAACTGACCGAAGCAAGAAATTCTTGGGCCAACTCCTCGAAGGGGCGAAGACTCGCAGGCGCGACCCTCTGCTTGAATTCCGAGGCCAGTTCCTCAGGAGAAATTGAGACTTTCTGGTACAGATGTTTAGTCTCCAAGAGCAGCTTTAGCTGCTCCGACATCGCCCGACCCAACTCCACGGTAAATACGAACAACCCGTTGGTCGGACCAAAATCATGTGCATCGCTGCGGTACCAATCGGCGGTCGGGTCACTCATTATGGCAATAGACTCCACTATCGCGGCGAGCTTTGTCAATGGGAACGAGAACGGGCAGCCACGGTAAGCGAAGTCCTGACCGTGAGATTCTCTCATGCCGGTCCCCCCCGGCGACAACCACACGTCGTCAATCCGGATGGGGCGCGACGGCCCACAGTGCCGCTAGGGGTTGAGTGCCAACGATAGGGGGATATCGCCTGAGAGACTCACACAATGGCCCTCCACTGCATGGGTGCAGACGCACAGTTTGAGATTTCTGGTCCTTGACTGGCCCCGCCCGCCTGCCATAATGGGGCCATGCCAGAGAAAACCGACGAAGCGCCACGGGAATTACGGATTACGTCGCGAGCGGCGGCCGCATCAAAGTGGCGCAACTCATGGCCAGGCATTCAAGCGCGAATCCGACCAGGTTTTACGACCGGCGGAACGATGACGTGAGCCAAGTCGAACGCGTGGGGATTTGACCCGTAGCGAGGCTCTTGGAGTACGTGATGAGCATAAAGTGGGACCGCCGGTTTTTTGAGTTGGCGGGGGTTGTTGCGACGTAGTCGAAGGACCCCAAGGCCCAAGTCGGGGCGGTGTTGCTCGACGCGCTGTCGTGGCCAATTGCGCTCGGTTACAATGGCTTTCCTGCGGAGGTTGAGGACAGGGTTGAAGACCTGAACGACGAAATACTTAAAAACAAAATGGTCGTCCACGCCGAGCAAAACGCTCTGTTGTGTTCGGGGACGCGTGCGCGGGGCGGTACACTCTACGTGTTTGGGAAACCCGTGTGTCCGCGCTGTGCGGTGTTAATCATCCAAGTGGGCATCAAGAGGGTCGTCGGTATTCGACCTGACCCAGCAACCAACCCCGAGTCTGACACACATAAAGACGGAGTAATCTCGCTATCGATGTTCGCCCAGGCTGGCGTCGATTTCACTGCAATGTAGTCGGTTGAAAGCGAAGCTCGCCGGGTAGCGCAGACATGCATCTTTTCCTCATGTCTGGGATTCCCCTACGCGCCAGCACAATTGAAGGAAGGCGCACGGGAGAGGCTGTGGGCCGGAACTCAGGGAGAGGCGCTACCCAGCGGCCTCCAGGAACACTGACGCGCTGTAGGGCACCGGACTGGCAATTCCAAGCTGCTCGCTCACGACCATGATGTCCTCGTCCCACTCCTGCCGAGTCGTGCGAGAGTGCGGGTCGCCCGTGAAGTACACGTTGGCCAGGAACGCATCAACCTTCCCAATCTCCCGCAGGAAGTAGAGGTATGCCAGCCTGTTGGCCGACTGGTACAGGCGACCGAGCCAATCGGCGTGTGGGACGACGCCCAGCCATTCCTTCGTCTTTGCCAATGACGATTGTATGAGTGACAGCGACCCGCCCGAGGCACCGCAGCCGTTCCCATAGACCTCGGGGACGTGGCTCTTCGCCTCTAGGAGCACACAACCGCCACCATCCAGCCGTGCGAGGGCATCCCAACACGGCCCCCTTCGCGGCCAGAAATCACGCAGCTTGGGAGCGAGGTGCCCAGCGCCGATAATTTCTAGGAACTCCTCATCTCGATATTCAGAATGATTGTCTGCCGCCAGAGGCGAGACCCAACGGAATGCCGATTCATAAAGCTTCCACGGCTGGAGGGCCTCGGCAACCGCATGGCATAGTTCCGTCGGGCGGTCATTAACGTATATCTGAATCTGGCGCTGGCTCCCGGCGTAAGCTCGGCCGGTGATATCGGTGCGTGCCGGGTCTCTTGGGCATGGCATCGGTTGTTCCTCCGTTATTCATCCAGTTTCGTAGCTCCCACAGCCAGCCCACAGGGCGGCCCCGCATCAATGCATGCGGCAATTTCTATCTCGACCCTTTTTGGCCAGAACTTGTTTGTGGTAGGCGAAGAGGGCTCTGTCAATTTGCCGTAGGGTCCGGCTGGGACAACGGTGCTTAATGCATTCAATGGCCTTCCGAAATTCCTCGTAGTGCCCAAGGTCCCGCTGTTTAGTTGAAATGCAACCAGCTTCAAATAAGACTTCGACGGTGCGCACGTCAATGATTGGCATGCTTTCGGGATGCATAAAATGGATGATTGTCGAACCTGTGGCGGCTCCCACGCCCGGTAATTTCTTGCCGGGGGTCAGCAGTGCATCCAGTTTTCTCTCGGGTGGCTCGGAGGCAGCAAGACGAAAGGACTCTGCATAACGAGTATCGTATTCGCACTCCCTCACGTAGCGCTTCACCCGCATGGCTTTCTTCCAGGCCCATATGGCTTGAAAGGTTTCCCATGAAATGGTTCCCCTTGACTCCATATCCCGATGCACCACCTGGGTGAGCCTTTGATATTCAGGCTCGTCCTTTTTGGTCTCGCCGTATTTTGGGTCCCACTTGCGGATGAACGCATCGTCAATCTGGAGGGTCATATTAGCCACCGTCTTTTGGAGCATCTGCCGATGCGTGGGCACGGACGATTTCCAGCTACTCAAGTCTACTATTGCCCTTCTTGGGGCACACCCTTGCACGGCTGGACCAGTATCCGCCTGCTGCCACCGGATGTCCACGGGTCGCAGAAAAGTACGGCTGGAGATTTCGAGCGCCGTGGCCGCCCGTGAGCAGGCAGCCGGATGATGTTGCGGCGACTGCTTCACCTGCACGGCTTCCCATTGCCGGACTTAAGGGACGTTATGTTGGATATTCGTGGAAGCGAGCCAGGCTCGCATCGGAGCATTCTGCCGCTCAACGTACTTCTTAAATTCTTGGAAACTTGAAAAGCGAAAGAATGGTTTACTCAGAAACATCCTGCGCCAGCGTTCCTGGGTTTCCGGGGAGGGGTCAATCACGATGATCTTGTTTAGCTTCGACTCCGGGTCCGGCGTTAAAAAGGCCAGCGTCAACAACTGTTGTGCCTTCAAGTCTGTGGTGGGCAGAGAATAGCCCCATATGACGAGACTGCCGGTCCGAAGCAGTTGGTCGGCTGCTGCCTTCCAAATTGTAAGCCACAGACCTTTCTCGACCCGTTTCTCCCAGTAGGGCAAAAGTACGGGCGGTCTTGACAGCGGATCGTCGTCCAGGTATCCATCCGGCTCTTCACGCACGTACTCAAGCTCCTGCGCAAATTCGCTCCACGTTTTAGGCCAATTCCGCCTTGCATTTTGTGTTTCGCCCCCACTGTCTTCTTTCAACTGCCAATTCAGACTGCCGTGAAGCTTGTAAAGTGTGGGTATCTCGTTCGGGCCATCGCTGGAGCGTGGACCCAGGCCGTAGAACCAGTCGCCGAAAGGCGTGCCTGCTCCATGTAGCTCAGCGAGCGCCTGCTCGGCAACAAAGTCGTAATTGAATGTTAGAACTGCATCCGTCGCATAGAGCTCTTGGAGCAACAGATGATGCCTTAGACAGACTCTCCTCCCATGGGCCTCCCCTAGCAATATTCGGATCGAGCACAAGAAGTCGTTTACCAACTGTCTTGCAAGGTCAGGTGGGCGATCCCCGCAATAAAGCTTGTGCTCAAGGACTGCGCTCACATGCAGGTTGTAGAACATGCTCTCCATCGAACGCCAAAGAGGTTGGCCCCTCCAATTCAGCACCTTGTCAATAATGCGGCGCATCGACGCCTTCGCCTCGCTCTCCTCGATCCGTGTTGCAAGTTGCTGCAATAGATCGAAGAAGTCCCCATCGAGAGGGGAGGGCATAGATGGCCCCAAGTCACCTCCAGAGCAGCCCTCGCCAGTGGCGTATGAGACGTTACGGCTCGCCCCTGCGCCGAGAATGACTGTAATCACCGGTCGGCCCAGCTCATCCATAGCCTAGCTCTTCTTAAGAGTGTCACTGACGCTGTCTTCCATACCCGGTTCGGCGATGAAGGCCAGCTTCCCTTTGGCACTACACCCCACTCGTCACGCTGGAGCCTCAGCCAGAATGGGCACGGGGAATTGATCCTCCGTTCCACCAGTCCAACGGCATCTTGGCTCCCAAATATTACCATTTCTCGAATGGAAGCTTACGCTCTTTTGCAAGTGTGTGTTAAGGGACTTTTTCGTTCGCTTCAGTCACCGGGCGAGCGCCCGTTAGGGGGCGGTGCGGTTTGCACGGAGGTTCAATTGCGGCGACAGTACGCCTTTGTTAACATGCCCTCCCTACGCTGTCCGCCTATGCCGCATAGCCGACCGTCACCGGCAGGAGCGGGAAGCGTCACCGCAAGCCACCACTCCACAAAGGCTCTCCCCTGCCACGCTTACCGTTGCATTGAGGAAAGGTCAGGCGTCAGAACTGTCCGGTCATAAGTTGAATAGTTCGAGTTGGTTACATGGTACGTCGATTTCATACTCCGAGCTGACGTGCGAAAAAGCCTGTAAAAGTGGCAGTTTTTCGAAAAGGCTGAGGCTCAGGATTTGTGACATGGGGTAGAGATTCAGTTCGAGCCCCAGTTGCTTGCGAACAATCGCTAGCAACACGTAAACAGAGATGGCGATCCAGATTTGGGTCTTCACGGCATTGGGTGAGAGACCGTAGAATTTCTTGATGCGCAGATGCTGTTTGACCCATTTGAAAAACAACTCCACCTGCCAGCGGCACTTGTAAAGCTGGGTGATGAGGAGCGCGGCCAAGAGAAAGTTGTTGGTTAAGAAGGTCAAGCTCTTGTCGGTATCGGCGTCGTGATAACGGATGCGCCGCAAAGGCTCGGGATAAAACTTGGCCGGATAAAAACTCTGGAGTCGAATCGTCTGGTCGCAGAGTAGGCCAGTGTTCTTGTCTACGGGACGAGAGCCGACCCGGCGAAAGGTGAAGTCCTTGCGGGGACGGATGATGAAGAAAGCCAAAGCTTGCTTGAGTCGGTAGAGGCGCTCGAAGTCCAGGTAAGCTCGGTCCACGATATAGATCGAGCCGGGTTCGGGAATGAGTTCGTCGAGGATGTGAATCTCGTGTATTTTCGCGGGTGTAATGTCGATGAAGGCCGGAATATTGCCATGCAGATCGAGCAGCGTGTGCATCTTCACGGCGGCGTTCTTGGGGCGGTAGCGAGCCCAGGGAAAGAGCGAAAGGCAAAGGTCGATGGTGGTGCAGTCCAAAGCGTAGATGGCTTGCTGCAACTCCACTCCGAAATCTTCGTGGGCATACAACACGCGCGCCGTACGAATCAACACCTGCGCCAGGTCGGCGTAGATTCGCCAGTCGCGCGTCTCGTTGGCATCGGCCAGCGTGCTGTGAGAAATATGACCGCGAATGCCGGCGTGATAGAGTCGAGGCCCCAAGGCACGCAAGCAGGTTTCGATATCGCGCAGGCTTTCGCGATAGGTGAGTTGAGCAAAGGCCATGCACAGAAATTGATCCCAACAGGAAAAGCGGCTGACTTTGTAATTGCCTTGGTAGCGATCCACGCAGCGAGAGAACTCGTGAGTGGGAATGAAATCCATCAACTGCGCGAAGACAGTTTTGCCAGCATTCATGGTTCAAATCCTCCCGTAACTTCGGGGAAGAATGGACATAAATGCCAAGCAAATTCAAATCGAAAACGCTCGGTTTGACGGATAAGCTCATAAGATATAGCAACTTGCAGTGAAATCAGAAATCAATGACCGGACAGTTCTGGTCAGGCGTATCTTGTTTGCCGGTCGGCGAGCGAGACCGGTGGAGGTTGACCCTATCGCCATGAAACCCGAACGCTGCGAGAGGTGTGGCGCTACGTCATTCGTTCCGCTGTCGGATCATGTTTGTGACCCCTCGGCGGCCGCAGCCTACGGCAAGGTCGTGTGCATGGACTGCCTCTGGCATGGCTCCAGCAGCGTGCAAGAGCTGGAGGCGATCTCGCCGGGAGGCGCATGCAAGCACTACGACCCGGAATTCTGGCAGGCAATAGGATGGCGCAGGGGATGGGGAGACGCCGCCGTCATGGGGCTGCCGGAGTCCATCGAAATCCTGCGGCGAGAGGACGGCGAGCGGGTCGAGTACCTCATCCTGGGCCGGAAGCTGAGGCGTCCCGTGAAACTGTGGTTCGACAAGGGGAGCGGCGAGAGCTGGGGTTCGTTCTGACGAGGCACTGGCGACGGGATGGGCCATGCGTAGTTTCCGTAGCAGATCGGCGTTGGACAGCTAAGCTGCTTTCCGGGAATCGGAGAGCGGTGCCGCATTAATGCCGACTGCACTGCGGAAATAGCGTGACCTGAGGTAGGCGGCGTAGTCCGTGTCGTGAACGCTCGGGAGCAAGGATTCGAAAAGTGCCTGGTATGTTATGCTCCTGAACCTGACCTCAGCCGACACCGCTTCGGAGAACCGCTGCACCTCCGCTCTGTGCTCGTCGGCCGCTGCGCTGCCGGGAACGTCGTACCACAAATACAGAAGCTCGAACCCCTCGGCGGTGAATCTCCGGCGAAGCCCAAGGATGTGCTTCAGTAGCTGGGGCACATCAACATGCCGATAGTTGGCCTGGCCGACGGCCTTGGCGACCGACAGGCACGCCGCAAGGCCCGTCCACAGTCCCTCTGATTCGAAATACGAGGCTGAAAATCCCTTACGTCGGGCGGGATAATATGGCTCGGTAAACTTGCTCTCAATAGCAGTCGCAGGCCTCCCCCCATTGCATGACAGCAAAAGGTCGAGGTTTGGGGACGTCCCTTCAAGCCCTGTCGGGAACTTCTGCTCAAACCTCAGGTCATTACGGCTGCCTTTGATTCCGCACGCCTGAACGAGCGCAGCCAAGGGCCGCCTGCGCCAGTAGTCGAAGACGTTGCAGACCAATGCGGATGAAGAATGCAGGGAGAACATCTTACCCGGATCGCCACGCCTCCCGAGTTCGTCGCCGTCGGCGGCTCTGAACTCGAACTCAGTTTCGGAGTTCACGGGCGAAAAGAGATTATCTGAAAGGTTGAGCGCCCGACCGTTCGCCCTGTTGTACTGGATCGCACGGCTGTCGGCCCATGCCCGTTGAGCTTTCAGGATGTGTTCGAGCGTTTGTGCCTTGTCCATGACCCACGATAGTCTCGCAACGGGTACGGCAGTTCAACGGAAATCTGTCAGCGGTGATCGCCCGTAGCCCGCAACCAAAGTCTCTGCGTCGGCAAACGATGAGAACACGCATGGGAGAGCGGACCGGACATATACTCATTTCCAGCTCAGGTACCCCATGGCGCATGCCAGCAGTCGGGACAAGCTGGACAGTAAGGCCTGGTCGAGGCAAAATGGGCGACCCCCTCCTCGCTCGACTGGCAAGGTCGGCTGTGGTAATCTCCTGCCTGTGAGCATAAGATTTGCCCGTTCTCTGGGCGAGTATCTTTCGATTATCACCAGATTGCGTAAGCGTTGGAGAGTCCCAAAGCACCACGAGCTATGGTTCCGTGCTGAGGGCACCCAACACCGCCGGACCCGGCTTCAACCTAGTCTTTATCGCCCGAGGGAAGGCAGCACGTTGCGAAAATCAGTTCGCAAATTGCTTGAGGTAGAAGACGAATTGTACAGGGAGTTCGGGCGATGCTCGACTCAGCTTTCTGACGTTAAGTCGAGCCACGACGATTGGGAATGGGACTCGTTCTTCTTGATGCAGCATCATGGGGTCCCGACCTGACTTCTGGACTGGACCGATGGCTCAATGATTGCCCTGCATTTTGCAGTAAGGGACAAGCCGGTGCCGCCAAGAAACGGCTCTGTAGTCTATGTGCTTGACTCCCATTGGTTGACGAGATATCTGAAGAAACACCCAGATCGCAAAGACACCAAGGCCAGATGGAGGGAATACTGGAAGAAGAACCCTTATGACGTATACGAGGACGAATGGGAACGCCTTTACCTGCCATCGGATGAGGACGACTTCAGAGAGCCGCTGATGGCTACTCCAGAAATACCGATGCTCTGGGACTCGCCTCACGTGACTCGCAGGGTCGCTGCACAGAGAAGTCGCTTCATGATTTTCGGAACAGACCCCCTGTGGCTTGTAAAATTGGAAAAGGAGAAAGGCTCTCGTTTGGCTTCGATTACAATTCCGGTGGGTTCGATTAACAGGATCAAAGAGGAACTCAAGGATGCAGGCGTCACTGAGTCGGTTGTATACCCTGACCTCGATGGTCTCGGACGTGAACTGAAGAGCGCATTTGAGTCAAGAATATGACCCACCTCTTGATGCGGAAAGGGGCGAGCAAAATGAACTTCAAGCTCAAGGCACGAGTCAGCCGCTCGGATGCCCGGACTATCCAGCAGGCTCTCGACCAGTTGGCTGCGAAAGGCTCTGTTAAGGAAGCGGCTGAAGGATTTGTGATTGAAGCCGAGCTGGAGGGGGCCAGGGCAAAGGAATTGAATCGCACACTGCTTTCCGCTTTGAGAAAGGTACAGAGGAAGACGACGCTTCGCTCAGAGTGGACCTCCGGCGACGGCACTACCGAGAAGTTCTTCGACTACGTCCTGAAGAAGACCACCAAACACTGACCAGCCGCTGTGCCACAATTATGGGCGGATTTCTTGGCATGGCTCAAGGCGTCCGTCGTCAGGCGCACCGTGTCAATTTGGGCGCAGTCAGGAGAGGCTCAAGCTCATGAAGGCTCAGTTGGTTGCGGACCTCCACAGCGAGTTTTATGCCGACGCCGTGGGGTTCCTCAGGTCCCTGGAATTCGCCCCCGGCCTGGACTTCCTCCTCGTTCCGGGCGACGTCGTTGTGCCGGCCAGCCAGGGGCAGGAGACGACGCAGGCCGCTCTCGCCTACCTGTCGCTCCAAGCGAGGCACGTCATCTATGTTGCAGGCAACCATGAGTACTACAACGCCACCAGGGAGCAGGCGGAGAGCAGGCTGGAAGCGTGCATGCCGCCGAACTTCCACTGGCTCCGCAATACGGAGGAAACTATTGATGGCGTGCGTTTCTTCGGCGGCGTCATGTGGTTCCCCTACAGCGCCAGCAATCCGAGGTACGAAAGTCTGCTGAATGACTTCCGGCTCATAAGGAGTTTCAAGGAGTGGGTCTACGAGGAGAACGCCCAGTTTGCCGACGCCGCCCGGAGAATGGTCACTCCCGGCACGGTGGTGCTTTCCCACCATGTCCCCTCCTACCGGTGCGTCCACCGCCAGTTCATGGGCGACGAACTCAACAGGTTCTTCGTCTCCGAGATGGCCCCGCTGATCGAGGAGAGACTCCCCAAGCTGTGGGTGTACGGGCATACCCATCTGGCCCACCGATGCCAAATCGGCGGGACCGATGTGGTTGCCAATCCTTTCGGCTATCCCCACGAGAGGAGGGCGGCCGCTGATTATCCGTGTGTTGTTTTTGAGGTGTAGGGGGACGCCGCCTGGGAACTTGCGGACCGCTCGAACGGTGTGTCCCGACGACGCCTCGTGAAGCTGGCACTCCAGTTTGAGCAGCGCCGACAAGAGCGGCTCGTGCTCGGCCAGGCGATCAGGTCAGCCCCGGCGGCGGTTCAGGCCAATGCAGGGTCCTTGCCTCCCTCAGATGCCCACCAGAGCCCGTCTCGCAGTCAGGTAGGAGTGCTTCCGGTTTTCGCTTGCTCGGAAGTGGCAAGCCTCCGTTTTCCTGCACTGCGGACTCACCCGGCAATCGAAGGATGGAAAATAGTGTCAAGGCAAAGTAGAAATGTCCTAATCCCAGCAAAGTAGAAATGTCCTGTTCTTAGCAAAGTAGAAAGTTCCGTTTTTCGTTCTTTGGCGGCTAACCGGAGGAGCCCGTAGGGCGACG
>JBELAJ010000199.1:0-19248 GCA_049508935.1 Terriglobia bacterium
TAGATGATCGACGAGATGCTGGCGATGAAGGTATATCCCGGCACGATCACCTCGTCGCCCGGACCTACCCCCAGCCCGACGAGCGCCACCAGCAGCGCCGAGGTTCCGGAGTTCACCGCCACGGCGTGGGGCACCCCGGCGCGCCTGGCCACTTCCTGCTCGAGTTTGACCACCTTGGCTTTGAACCGCGGATCTTCGGTGCTGCCGTACCGGTACAGGTATCCTGCTTCCAAAACCTCCATTATTTCCTTCTTCTCCTCTTCCCCGATCAATTCCATACCTGGGCCTGGCATCGTCCCTCCTCGTTATTAATGGTATACTGCGAACTCACGCCTTACTTTCAGGGTGCCATGGAACAAGTCTTATCACAAGCGCCAACGCGCGGCGCTGAGACGCCTCATTTGCGCCGCGTCCTCACGTTGTGGGATCTCGTGTTCTACGGCATCGTGCTGACGCAGCCCATCGCCTCGGTGCCGCTCTTTGGAGTCGCCCAGAAACTCTCCAACGGCCACTACGCGACCACCCTTCTCCTCGCGATGCTTCCCATGCTGATCACGGCCTTCAGCTACGGCCGCATGGCGGCCATCTACCCTTCCGCCGGCTCTGCCTACACCTACGTGGGCAAGGGGTTGAACGCTTACCTGGGGTTCCTGGTGGGCTGGGCGGTGCTCATGGACTACGGTTTGACGCCTCTCGTCAACGGCATCTGGGTCGCCATCGTCATCCACACGCGTTACCTGCCTCAGTTGCCGTTCGTGATTGGGATGTTCCTGGTGGTGTTCATCATGGTCGCTCCGAATCTGCGAGGGATCAAGACCTCGGCACTTTCGGACAAGATCCTGTTGGCGGCGATGTCTTTCGTTGCGGTGATTTTCATCCTTCTTGCGATCCGGTTCCTGTTTAACAACCAGAGCTGGGGCGGCCTGTTTTCGACTCAGCCCTTCTACAATCCCCGGACCTTCGCTGTCCGCACCGTGTGGACCGCGACCTCCTATTCAGTGCTCACCTACTTCGGCTTCGAAGGCGTCACCACGCTCGCCGAGGATGCGCATAACCCGAAGCGCAACGTGCTGCTGGCCATCGTGCTGGTTTGCTTGTTCACCGGCGTGTTTGGCGGATTCCTAGCCTACCTTGGCCAGCGGGTGTGGCCCGATTGGCGAACCTTGCCGAACCTCGAAACAGCCTTCATGGACGTCTGCGCGCGTGTGGGCGGGCCGGGCCTATTCCACGCCATGGGCTTCTGTATCCTTCTGGCCGATATCGGAGGCGGCCTGGCCGGCATCCTGGGCGCCGCGCGCCTGCTGTTTGGCATGGGACGTGACAACGTTCTGCCGCGAAGGATTTTTGCACATCTCAGCCCCGGCTCCAGCACTCCGACCTATAACATCCTGATCGTCGGTGGGATTGTATTTGTGGGCGCTATCGCCCTCGAGCACGTTGGCAACGCGTTCGAACATGCCGGCGAGCTCCAGAATTATGGCGCCTTCTTCGCTTTCATGAATGTTAATCTGGCCGCCTTCTGGCAATTCGCCTTCGTGCGCCCTCATCGGAGCAAGCTAAGGACATGCGTTGATTCCGGCCTCTCGCTGTTCGGCGCTGTCTTCTGCGGAATCATGTGGTGGAACCTGGACAACGTCGCAAGAGTCGTGGGAGGCATCTGGTTTCTCATTGGGATTGGCTACCTTGCGCTGGCAACGCGAGGGTTCACCGTGCGGCCGCGCATGATCGGTGTCGGCGACTCCTCGTGAACATTCTCTGCGGGCGTTCAAACATCAGCCGCGTGTCACCCTGAGCGAAGCGCGGGATCCCCGTGTGGTGCGGGCGTCTCGCCCGCTGTCGCGGGAGCGTCCCGCTCCCGCGCGCGCAGCGAAGGAATGCCCGCGCGACGGCGGGCGGGACGCCCGCACCACAAAGCCTGGCCGGGGTGCTCAACGTTCGGGGCAACGCCTCCGGAACCTGCGAATTTATTGCACTCCAGCACCCACCTGCTGTTATACTCTTCGCCTTCGCGGGACAGGCAAGCTGCGACCCCGCGCTACAAATCTCGGATAAGACGGAGAAGAGCGCAATGAACGAAAGTCAGGCATCACATAGTCTCTTAAGAGTAGCGAGAATGCTGGGGATTTTGGTCCTGTTCATAGCGAGTGCTCTACTATCGGTTGCTTCCGCGCAGAATCCGAAGCAAGCCGCCGAACAAGCAGTCAAGGGTCCGTGGCTGGACAAGACTCTGTCACCCGACCAGCGCGCAGATCTGCTGATCGAACAGATGTCTCTGGATGAAAAGATCACTCTGGTTCACGGCGTCGAGGGAGCGCAGGCGCAGCAGCATTCGCTGGGCGGCGCCGGCTATGTGCCGGGAGTCCCGCGGCTGGGGATCCCTGCTTTACAGATGACCGACGGCAGGTCGGGCGTCGCGAACATCGGCTCGCGCGGAGTGTATGCGACCGCGCTGCCCTGCGCGCTGGCCAACGCCGCGAGTTGGGACCTCGACGGGTCTTACGAGTATGGCGCTCAACTCGGCAAAGAGGTCCGCGACATCGGCTTTAACGTTTCTCTGGGAGGGACCGCTAACATCATTCGCGAGCCGCGCAACGGTCGCAACTTCGAATGCCTGGGCGAGGACCCTCTCCTGATCGGGAAGATGCTGGGCCGCGAACTGAAGGGCACTCAGGACCAGCAGGTGATCGGCAACATCAACCGCTACGCGGTGAACGATCAGGAGACGGGCCGCTTCATCGGCAGCGCCATCATTGATAAACGCGCCATGCAGGAGACGGATCTGCTGGCCTTCGAAATCGCCATCAAGGAATCGAATGTCGGAACCGTCATGTGCGCTTATAACCGGCTCAATAGCGTCTATGCTTGCGAGAGTCCTTACCTGCTGAGCGACGTTCTGAAAAAAACCTGGGACTACAAAGGCTGGGTGATGACGGACTGGGGTGCTGCCCACAGTGCGGCCCCATCGGCCCTCGCCGGCATGGATCAGGAAATGCCCACGGGCCGCTATTTCGGCGACCCCCTGAAGGCTGCAGTGAAAAAAGGAGAGGTTCCCGTTTCGCGGCTGGACGACATGGTGCATCGCATCCTGCGGACGGAATTCGAATTCGGGGTCATTGACAATCCCCCCGTACCCAAGCCGGTTAACCCCTTCGGCGGCGCGGACGTTGCCCAACGAGTTGAGGAGCGTGCCATTGTCTTGCTGAAGAACCACGACGCCCAGTTGCCCCTCGATGCCTCGGGGGTTAAGTCAATTGCAGCGATTGGCGCACATGCGGACATTGCCGTGCTCTCGGGCGCGGGTTCCGACCAGGTCGACGCGGCGGGCGGCAACGCAGTTCCGGGCAACCGCAGGTTCGTCTGGCATCCCTCTTCTCCTTTGCGGGCGCTCAGGGCCCAAGCACCGAATGCCCAGGTGACATATGACTCCGGAACCGACCCGGCAGCGGCGGCGAAACTGGCAGGCGCCTCCGACGTCGCGATCGTCTTCGTCTGGCAGCACACCTCCGAGGGCCGCGATGTGGCGAATCTCTCACTGCCTGACAATCAGGATGAACTGGTGAATCAAGTGGCGGCGGCGAATCCGCACACGATTGTGGTGCTCGAGACCGGCGGCCCAGTCACCATGCCCTGGCTCGATAGAGTGAGCGCGGTCCTCGAGGCGTGGTATCCCGGGATTCGCGGCGGCGAGGCAGTGGCGCGCGTGCTGTTCGGCGACGTGAACCCTTCCGCCAAGCTGCCGGTCACTTTCCCCAAGAGCGAAGCGGACCTTCCCCACGCCCACATTGCAGGCATGCTGCCGGCCCCGGCGGGCGGCGAGCCAGCGCAACAGAAGACGCCCTTTGATATCAATTACACCGAAGGCTTGAAAGTTGGCTACAAGTGGTTCGAAGCGGAAGGCAAAGAGCCTCTTTTCCCGTTCGGCTTCGGCCTGTCCTACACGGCTTTCTCTTATTCCTCTCTCGAAGTCACGCCAGGCGCGCAAATAGGTGTGCGCTTCACCGTCACCAACACTGGCTCGCGCCCCGGGACGGAGATTGCGCAGGTCTACGCAACGTTGCCGTCCAGCGCAGGAGAACCATTCAAGCGCTTAGTGGGGTGGGAGATGGTCTCTCTTGCGGCTGGCGAATCCAAAGCGGTGAGTTTGACTCTCGAACCCAAGTACCTGTCCATCTTCAATGTTGATAAGGAAAATTGGGAACTCACGCGCGGCGAGTACAAGATATCTGTGGGTGGGAGTTCGAAGAGCACGCCGCTCAACCAGGCCGTAACCATCGCTGACTCTCGGTAGGCGACGCGCGACGCAACAAAACCAGAAGCCCTCTCCCCTGGGGAGAGGGTGTCCCACGACGACGCCTTCTTCAGTCGTCGCGGGACGGGTGAGGGGTTACTTCCGTCGTGCATGAGACCCCACGCCCTGGGCCGCCCGCGGGCAACCACGAAGGTTGCCCCTACAAATCATTTCCCCGACGTTAGCCGGCTCAATGCCTCGCGCGCCGCGCTCAATTGCGGGTCGATGGCCAGCGCCTGGCGAAACTCTTCGACGGCATCGGTGGCGCGATGTTGTTGGCTAAGGACCAAGCCCAGATTGTAATGAGCGGAGGCGGACTTCGGACGCGACCTCAGCGCCTCGCGGAATTCCGCCGCCGCTCGATCCAAGTCGCCCTTGCGAAGATAGATGCTTCCCAGCGTGTTATGCGCATCGGGATCGAGCGGGTCGACGCTGAGGGCCGCGCGCAAGTGCTGCTCCCCCGCATCCCATTGACCCCGGAGCGCCGCGAGCACTCCCAGATTGTAATGCGCTGTATAGTCGTTGGGATCGACCGTCAGAACATGCTCGAAGCGCTCGCGCGCCCGCGCGTAATCGTTCCGCTGGAGCGCGACGTTGCCAAGCATGTCCTCGGCCCGCGTGTAATTGGGCGCGATGGCGAGCGCCGCCTGGAATTCGCGCCCCGCGTCGTCCAGCTTGTGCATTTCAAAGAGGCTTAACCCTAGATCAAGATGCGCTTTGGCATTCAGCGGGTCCGCCTTGAGAACCCTCTGGAATTCGCGCGCCGCCTCGTCTTGCCGCCGCAAGCGCTGATCGTTCAGTCCCAAACTCATCCGAACATCGAGAAGGTCCGGGTGGGTGCTGAGAAGCCGCCCAAGAAGCGCGTTCGATTCCTCGACGTGGCCTGTTGATGCCAGTACGATGGCGCGCCCGAATTCCTCGAAGTCGCCAATCCGGTCCTTGGGATCGGGCCCGCTCTCCGATGCCTCCGGCTCGTGTGAGCTTCCCGCCACATATCCCAGCGAACTCAACCGAGCAATCGTATCCGGATCGAGCGCCCGCTGCCCTCGGGGGCGCGGATTTCGAAACCGCGCACGCAGAGCGGTGAGTCTCTGCTTCGAAGCCTGCGCCTGTGCGCCTTGCACCGCGAAGAGATTGCGCGTCTCGCCCGGGTCCGCGGCCGAATCGTAAAGTTCGGGCTTCGGAGCCTGGATGTACTTGTAATGTCCCGTGCGCAGGGACCACAAGGGGCTGCATCCGAAGTGCCTCTGCGCGTAAACGCTCTCGCTTGCCACATCATGAGGGGCTTTGGGATTGTCTGCGCGCACGAAGTCCAGCAGACTGCGCCCCTGAAACTCCGGGGGCGGCGTAATGCCGGCGAACTGAAGGATGGTAGGGGCCACGTCCATCAGACCGGCAGGATCGTCGATCCTGGCAGGAAACTTCGCGCCGCCCGCCGGCCAGTGCACGATGAGCGGCACCCACAGCGTGCTCTGATAGATGAAGTAGCCGTGCGTTTTCTCCCCGTGCTCTCCCAATCCCTCACCATGGTCGGAGGTGAGAACGATGAGGCTGTTAGCGAAAACGTCGTGCTGACGCAGGGATTCCAACAACACGCCCACCTGCTCGTCCACGTAGCGAAGTTCGCCGTCGTAGCTTGTGCCGAAGCGCGCACGGTAGCTCGCCGGCAGGTTGTAGGGTGTATGCAGATCGTAAAGATGGACGAAGAGAAAGAAGGGGCTGCCGGAGTTTGCATCCAGCCACTTATTCGCTGTCGCAACCACCTCGGCGCCCAACCGCTTCACATCTCCGGTGTCGGAATCCGCCTGGCGATGCAGGTCGAAAGTGCTGTCGTAAGTGTCGAAGCCCTGATCGAGCCCGAATCGCCGGTCGAGCACAAATCCGCCCACCACCGCTCCCGTGCGATAGCTGTGAGCCTTTAAGATGGTGGCGAGCGTTAACGCGTTGGGCCGCAGCGTTTCGCCGTTGTCCTCGATGCCGTTGAAGAACGGATAGGTGGAGGTGAAAAGCGAGACGTGCGACGGGAAAGTCAGGGGAACCTGCGAACTGACGGCGGAGAACAACGTCCCGCCCCTGGCCAGCGCGTCGAGGTGAGGCGTCGCCACTCGGCGGTAGCCATAGCAGCTCAAGTGGTCAGCCCGCAAGGTGTCGACGGAAATCAGAAAGATCGAAAGTGGCTTCCCGGTGGCAGCGGTCAAGGCATTCCCCGCCCCAACGAAAAGCGCACCGAAACAGACCACCAGCGTGACCGAAACCCACCGCGCCATTTTACAGTTTGGAATTAAGGTAGCCCCTGTCCTACAATTTCATTGTGCTTTCCAAAAGCTCATTTTCTGGTCTTCTCGGCTATCGTAGCACGCGCGATGACGACGAGCCAGCCACTTGCGGTGGCGCCGTCCTTCGTGTTATGCGATTTTCCAGGGCGATGAGAAAGACTTCACCACAGAGCGCACAGAGACCACAGAGAAAGAAGCCTTGTCTTAGCTCTGCACTACTATCTCTTAGGGCGCGCAAGGATTTCTGGTCTGGAATTTTGAATCTGGAATCTTGGATGCGGCCGACAGGCCGCGCTGTGTACTCTGTGGCCTCTATGGTCTGCTTTCTCGTGGCAGCCCTCGCCCTCGCGCAATCATCTCCTCAATCAACCATCATTGACCTGGCGGCGAAGGCCGAGAGCTTCGAGGCCCAAGGCCGCTTCGAGGACGCTGCGGCACAATACCAACAGATTTTGAAGATTGATCCCCAATCCACCCCCGCGCTGAATGCGCTGGGAGCCCTGAGCGTGAAGCAGGGCGATTTCAAGCAAGGAATCTCCTATTACCAGCGGGCTTTGAAAATCAACCCCCGCGAATTTGGAACGAATCTGAACCTGGGAATCGCCCTGATCAAAATGCAGGATTACAAATCCGCCGCGCCCGCGCTCGAGAGCGCGGCGGAGGTTAATCCTGCGAGTTTCCAGGCCCAGGAATTGCTTGGAGTCGCGCTCATCGGCCGGGACGAATTCGCGCGCGCCATCCCGCCGCTCGAAAAGGCCCTGTCCCTCGAACCTCGCGACCCGGGTTCAAATTATCTGCTGATCCGCGCCTATATCGAGACGAAGCAATTTAAGAAGGCCTTGGACGGCTTCGACCGCCTCGCGCAGCTCGACCCCGGCTCGCCATGGGTGCGCATTTTGCGCGGCCAGGCATACGACGGTCTGGGCTCGTACCAGAAAGCCCTGGAAGAGTTCGAGCAGGCCAAGAAGCAGTTGCCCGCCGACGCCACGGTGCGGTTTTCGCTAGGATTCATGTGCTGGAAGCTCCACCATTATGATGAAGCCGCCAGCGAACTGCGCGAGGTGCTTCGGCTCGACCCGCGGTTTGAGGAAGCCAAGTATTACCTCGCAGACGCGTATCTCTCCGAGTCGCAGCCGCAACTCGCCTTGACCATCCTGCAAGATTTGACCGGGATTTCGCCCAGGGATTATCGCGCCAGATTGGATTTGGCGAGGGCCTTGGACAAGCTCGGCCGCTACCAGGAAGCCATGCCGCAATTTCAGGAAGCTATCCGCCTGGATCCCACGCGACCCGAGCCTCACTACCTGCTGGGACGGACCTACGAAAAGCTGAATCGGCCGGAAGACTCCCGCCGCGAGTTGGAACTGGCCGAGAAACTGCAGACACAAAAGCGCGCCGAAGAGGAATCCCTGACGCGAGCAGTAGGCGCGCGAGGAGACCCCGCACGTGGCCTGGGTCTAATCCCGCCGCCCCAAAAACCTCCTGAACCCTAAGGAGGTAGCGCGGAGTCTCTGCCGTTGAGACTCCGCAGTTCTTCCTGCGGCACGAGAAAGGCCGCAGATTTCGAAAGACACGAAGTCTGCGCTACCAGCTGCGCGCAAGACCGCTGCGGTGGATTTCCATTTTGCTGGGCGCGCGGATGAACACACAACCCAGGAGGCGGTTTTGCTATCCAACACTCTTTACAGCCCGCGCCTCCGCCCGACCGGAGGCGCCGTCCGCTTGGGCGGGAAATTGTATCGGCGGGCTCAATACGAAAAAGAGAGAAAGGAATTGTCGTGAGATTCGCTCACCGCTCACGTAATTGTCTTGCCGGCCTCACCGGCGCTTTCCTGATTGTTACAGCCCCATCCTTGATGGCGCAGGCAAGAGGCGAGTTGACGGGCACAGTGACCGGCCCGGACGGCGCTCCTGTGGCATTGGCGCTGGTCACGGCAGCCGGTACGGAAAGCGGCTACCGACTGGGTGCCGCCACGGGCACCGACGGCAGTTACAAATTCAGCCTACCCTCCGGTGACTACCGCGTTACATTCGAATCGCTTGGCTACAAAGCTGTCGAATTCCCGATGGCAAACGTCAGGCCGCTTTCGACGCTGATTGAGAATTGCGAATTTGGAGATGCTGAGCAGACGCAAAACGACACAAGCGCCGAGCCGACTCAGCAAACGGCTCCCACAAGTTCCAGCAAGCCGCAGGAGCCGTCGCTGGAGGATCTCGGCATCGCTCCCCCTCAAGCCAAGGGCAATGCGCGAGAACAGGCTTTGCTTGACAAGCGCTCGCACATGCTCAAAGTCCATCAACGGTTCGGGCTGATTACGATCGCGCCGCTGGGCGCCACCCTCATTACTTCCGCCTTTGCGGGTGGAAGGGAGACCAGCCGGGCCAGCCGCGACGCGCATGCCGCCTTGGGCGCAACCACAGTGGGCTTGTATTTCACTACGGCATACTTTGCCATCCGCGCGCCCAAGATTCCCGGCACCAAAACGCGCGGGCCGATCCGGCTACACAAAGCGATGGCATGGATTCACGGACCCGGGATGGTCCTCACCCCCATTCTGGGCGAGATCGCGTTCGCCCAGAAGAGCCGAGGCGAAAGAGTGCATGGAATTGCGTCGCTGCACGGCCCGGTGGCCATCGTTACGGCGGGGGCATTTGGAACGGCGGTCATGTCCGTTTCGTTTAAATTCTAGCGAGGGGTCATGCTCAGGAGACCGCTGAGAAGTTTCTGCCTGCTGTCGCTGCCCGCCCGTGCCGCCGCGGACAGCCGATGGGTGCTCGAGCAAAGCACGCTCACCTATCACGTGTCGCATCCGCTGCACCAATTCGACGGCGTCAGCCACGCGGCCAAGGGCAAGGGCTTTTGTCACGAGGGGGAGTGTAATTTCCTGATCGCGGTGCCCGTTAAGTCCTTCGATTCCGGCGACAGTAATCGCGATCTTCACATGCTGCAAGTCACGCGCGGGGCGCAATATCCCTTGGTGACCGTACGCACCCGCGTGCCCGAATCCGCTGTCACATCCGCGGCCATCAATCTCGACCTGGAAGTCCAATTCGCCGGCCAGACCTGCGAGTACAAGCAGATCTCGTTCCAGCGCGTGGTTCAAAACGGCGAGACGCGCATCACCGGAACAATTCCCGCAAAGCTGACCGACTTCAAGATCGATCCGCCGACGCTCCTTACCATGCCCATCAAGAATGACATTCCCGTCCGCGTCGACCTCACCTGGCGACCGATGTAAACCGCAGGTAGCGCGAAGTCTCAACGGCAGAGGCGGGCTGGCGCAGCCCTGGTCGAATTAATAGCCCTCTCCCTCGGGGAGAGGGTGTCATGCTCCGGCGCTGTCATCAGCCGGAGCGTGACGGGTGAGGGGTTTCTCGCCTCGTTGGCGCCTGCCGCGGCCCCATGCTTCGTGAGCCCGTAGCGCGGAGTCTCTGCCGCTGAGATTCCGCAGTTCTCCGCGCGGCACGGGAAAAACCGCAGACTTCGAAAGGAGCGAAGTCTGCGCCCGGTCTTTGTGTTTGGGCGCCTCTCGTGGCTTCGTTCGACCTAGAACCACAAACGAGTGCCGGTGCTGGACCGTGACAAAGGACCCTGCGGTCGTTGAATCATACGCGAGCAGATTCTCCGCCACGCCTCGAATCGCCGCCCGCCCTCTCGAAACGGCGTCGTTCGCAGTGTTGGTTTCCATCACCGTATCCCGCGGAATCAAGGCGCCGGTGTCCGCCGAGAATGGGCTCTCCGCGCCGCCGGAGACCGCCGCAGCAGTGCAGCCCGAGCAGAGGCCGGAACTCGCCGCTTGGGACATTGCGGCGGGGATGGAAATAACTGCGCAGCTGTTGCCGCTCGCGGCCGTGGCGGTGATCGGAGACGGCCCGCTGTTTGTGCCGCCGAAGGTCGCGAAAGCCGCCACCACCAAGTCGCCTTGCGCCGGATTGCTCGCGAGCGTCCGAGTGGACGAGTTGCTCATCCAAGCGCTTGTGACCTGAACCATCGCGCCCCGGACATGGCTGAGCGGCTTCGCGAAGAGTGGCGAGGAGTGAGAAGTAAGAAGCGCGAAAAACAGCAGCAGCGCGAGCACTCTCCTCGTGTCAGCTCCCCTTCCCTGCTTCTTCGTTTTGTCGACTTCCGCAGCTTCTGCCATTTGACCCGCTCTTTCAGTCATCTAACGTAGCCTATCACGCCCGGAATGGGACAATGGGAAAAGGGGCAAACGCTGCAAATGAGTTTTTTATCTACTTAACAGCGAAGGAGATAGGCGGCGCAGGTTCTTTCACATTGTGAAACATCTCCATAAACCTGTGGCATTTTGACACATATATGCGAAAACCTGCATATTAACAGCGGAGCCTAGTGGCGCAGTCTGCGTTCCTCCGCGGTTCTTTCTGACGCGAGACGAAAAGCCGCACAGGAGCGCACAAACTGCGCACCTGTGCGCTACCCACTTCGCCGCGCCAGATGGCCGGCCTGATCCCTACTGCTCGGTAAGAACCTGCATCGGAGAGACGAGGGCGGCGCGTCTGGCGGGCAATAGGCAGGCCACAAGGGATATCAGCGCCATGAGAGTGCCGGCGCAACTGAGCACCAATGGGCTCGAAGCGGGCACGTGAAACAGAACCGCCTGAATCACTCTCCCCATGAGCCAAGCCCCTACGCTGCCAACCGCCAATCCGGCAATAATCAACCGCAGGCCAAGAGTCAGAAATTGGCTGCGAATCTGGCTCGGCTGCGCTCCTAATGCCATGCGCACGCCGATCTCGCGGTTCCTCTGCGCCACCGCATAGCTCAGCACACCGTAAGTACCAATTCCGGTCAGTAGCAGCGCGATGGCAGCGAACATTCCGGCCAGCAGAGCCGGCGAGCGGCGGGCGACAAGACTGTCCGTGATGCGCTCATTCATGGTCTGAATATCGTTAACGGCAAGTCCGGAGTCGATTTCCCGAACAACCCGTTGCAGCGTAAATCGCAGCGATTCCGTCGGAACACTGGCGCGAGCGACCAGGAAGATGTTGCTCTCGGGCCGATAAATATACGGGTAGTAGACCGCGCCTTGCGCCGCCTCGTCGGTGAGGCCGGCTTGTTTGACGCTGTCGACCACACCGACCACCGTGAAGGCCTCGCTGTCGGGACCGGGCTGAGAGCCCTCGAACAATTGCCGGCCCAGAGGGCTCGTGTAAGGCCAATAACGGCGGGCGAAATCTTCGTCGACCACGCAGACGCGTTCGTGGCGCCGCGAATCGACTGCGGTGAGGAACCGTCCGGCGAGCAGCCGAAAGCCCATGGCGCGAAAATAGTCGCCACCCACGCCGTATGAGTAGATCCCGCTAGGGGCTTCACCGGGCCGGAGGACATACCCCTTGACCGTAGCGGAGCTTTTGCCGTTGCCGCCGCTGAACGGCACGTTATTGGAGACCCCCACAGACAAAATCCCCGGTTGACGGCCGAGTGCATCCACTAATCTCTCCGTAAATGCGAGACCGGCCCACGGCGAAGGGTACTTCTTGCCAACTATCGAAATCTGGCCGGTCAGCACGTGATCAGGCTGGAATCCCGGGTAAACCGCCATCGCCCGCTCCAGGCTGAGCCCCAGCAACCCCGCGCCGGCCAACAGAACGAATGCCAAAGCAAACTGTGTCACAACGAAACTCTGCCTTAGAGTCTGAGCTGCGCGGCCCGTGGTAGCGGCGCGGGATTCGGACCGGAGGGCGTTGCGGGAGACGCGCAGATGGAACCACACTACAGGCACGGCGAGCGCGACGCCCATGGCGAGCGCGGCAAGCATGGCGGCCACCGCCAGGCGAGCATCGAAGGCAATGTGCGCCCCCAGGGGCAAACGATCCGCTCCCAGCGCCGCCACCAGGCGGATTCCCGCCGCTGCCACGGCCAATCCCAGCAATCCCCCTGCAAGCGTGAGCAGAGTGGTCTCGACCAGCACTTCGCCGGTGAGATGTGCGCGGCTGGCGCCGAGCGCCTGCCGAACCGCATGTTCCCTGGCTCGATGGTTGGCCCGAATCAGAAGCAGGTTGGCAAGATTGACTGTGCCAATCAGCAACAACGTGAGCACGCCGGCTTGCAGCAACAGCAGGGTGGGCCGAATTGCGGCGACGTGGTCGGCGTGCAACGGCACCACTAGGGAGCGGAACCCGGCATCCGCGACCATTTTGGCCTGCGGGTCATCCAGTTCCAGGCTGGCATTCTGCACGTCAATCTGCTGCTGGGCCTGGGCAAGAGTCGAGCCCGCCCGGAGCCGCGCGATCATCTGGATGAAATTTCCGCCGGCATGCCGTCGCGATGGCCCGCGATTCTCAGGACGCGATGCCAGCGGCAAATACAACCGCGCCTCGGAGGAGAGGAACCGAAAACCTGGAGGCAGGACGCCGACCACGATTTTCGGCGTGTCGTCAACCCGCACAGATCGTCCAATCACGTGCGGATCGGCGTTGAACTCCCGCCGCCAGTAATCGTCGCTCAGAATGACGACGTTATCGGTTTGAAACGTGGTCTCCTGTTCAGTGAACGCGCGCCCCATAACAGGGCCGATTCCCAGGGTGGTGAAATAATCGGGGGAGACTCGCGTGATCTGCTCCCTAGCAGCAGAGCTGGGCTCTCCGACCATGGCCATGTCGTAGGCGTAAATCGAAAGTGAGCTGAACGCAGGAATACGTCCGCGGCGTTCGTAGTAATTGGTGAGCGTCGAACCATCGCGTTCGACATGCGCTCGCGGGTAGGTATTGAATAGCGTAACCAGCCGTTGGGCCTCAGGAAATGGCAGAGGACGAAGGAGGATCGAGTCGATCACGGCCAGGATCGTCAGGTTGGCCCCCAGACAAAGCGCCACGGTCAGAAGGGCGCGCTCCGCGGCAATCCTCCTTGACCGCTTCGATCGCGCCAAATTCCAGGCGCGCCCGACGCCGCGCTTCTTCCGGGGCTACTCCGGAGCGAACAAGTTCCTCCGCGTGTTGCTGCATGTGAAAGCGCAACTCTTCCGTCATTCCGGCTTCGAAATCTCGTCGTGACCTGAGCGCATGATAGAGCGACCGCAAGCGGGTAAACATCTCACACCTCCTCCGGTTTCGTCGTCAAGGCGGCGGCAATCGCGGACGCCAAGCGGTTCCAGCCCGCCGTCTCCTCACGCAGGCGCGCCCGCCCCGCGGTGGTCAAAGTGTAGTATTTCGCCCGGCGGTTGTTGTCGCTCTGCCCCCATTCGGCCGCGATCAGCCCCTGATGTTCCAGCCGGTAAAGCGCTGGATATAGTGATCCTTGCGGAATCGTCAAAGCCTTGCGCGAAATCTGCTGAATGCGCAGCAGCACGCCATATCCGTGCAGCGGCCTCAGCGACACGGCTTTGAGGATCAGCAAGTCAAGCGTTCCGGGAAGCAACTCGGCAGTTTTGCTCATCATCTTCGGCTCCTAGTCTATCTAGGAGTGTACCATAACTCTCCTAGTTTACCTAGTGGAAACCGTAAAGGCGGCCGGACGCGCTCGGCATTGTGCTCTGCGACGCAAGGAGTTGTGTTAAACTCCCACGTGCCGGAACGTGAAGGCTATCGTTGATGAAGATTAGAGCCCTCGCACTTTTCGTGATGGCTGTAGCTCTCGGCTGCCCTGTGCTGTTAGATAGCAGGCCTGTGCCGTTCCCTTCAATCGGCGCACCGGGTCAAGCGAAGTCGGGTAGACCTCTCCCCAGCATCTTTGTATCTGTCTTGCCGGAGGTTAAAGCAAAATCGCGAGTACCAGTGCTGTTGCCCACCGAATTACCCCGACCCTTCGACGAAGCGAAACAAGCAGTCGTCGTGAAGGTTGCGGCAAAGGAGTATGCGATATCCCTCTTTTATGAGCTGGGCATCGGGGACGCTGGTTCCGCGGCGTTCTTTGCGGCCGATGCTAGCCCTAACTATGATCCGCGGGGTTTGCCCGGCCTTCAAGAGGTTAAACTCGCTCGTGGTATCCGGGGGTTTTTCAGCCCAGTGAGTTGCGGCGGGTCCTGCGGGCCAGCGAATCTCTGGTGGGGGCAGGCAGGAACCCTGTACCAGATTCAGTTAAGACTACCCGCTACGCTGGGCGAAAACGATCAGGAAAAGACTATAATGGCGGTCGCCGACTCCGCCATACTTGCAGGTCCACGGTGAAACAACTCCAGAGGTGCTTAGTCTTCAGCGCCGCAGCTCGGGCGACTGTACTGAGCCCAATTCCCTTTTATCTTGCCATTGCTTTGGTTTTCTGGGCGCTGGGCATGTGTAAGGGCGCCATCCAGCAAACCACCCAGTCCGGCGCTCCTTCGCAGACGGCCACCGGCTCCTGGCAAGGTGTCGTACACGACGCGAAGGGTGACGCCTTGCCTGAAGCGCAGATCGAGCTGAAGGAAACGGTTTCGAGTCGTACTCTGACCGCCACCACCGACGGGCAAGGCGCTTTTCGTTTGCCGGAAGTTCCGGCGGGAAATTACACCGTGCACGTCCGCTGGCATGATGCGGAGGGCGCCTGGCGGGAATTGCTGAGAATTCGTCCGGGCAGCAATCTCAACTCAACCTTGCAATTGGCTGCGGCCGGGGGAGAGCTGACCGTTGAGACGGCAACGGGGGGCGGGCAGCCGAAAGCCAGCGGCGGAGAAAATCTCTCCAGCCGGCAAGTCTCGGAGTTGCCGCTCAACAAACGCGATTTCAGTCAGCTCCTCCTGCTTGCAGCCGGCACCATGACGGATACGAACGGTTCGGCAAATTTCACCCAGCAATTCGCCGTGAACGGCCAGCGCGGCTCGACCGCCATGTTTGCCATGGACGGCGTGGACACGACCGACCCGGAACTGGGCGGCGCTACCTTCTCCAATTTCAACATCGACGCCGTGCAGGAAATCCAAGCTTACTCGGGCGTGATGCCGGCGGAAATCGGCCACGGCGCCGCGGGCTTCACCAACATTATCACCAAGGCCGGAATCAATCTTTTGCATGGGTCGCTTTTCGAATTCGTGCGGAACTCCGCTTTGGACGCGCGTAATTTCTTCGACGAGCGATCGTTTGCCAATCACGGCCGCATCCCGCCTTTCCGGCGCAATGAGTTCGGCTTCGCGTTGGGCGGACCGGTGATGCTTCCGGGAATCTACCGGGGCCGCGACCGCACCTTTTTCTTCGGGGAATATCAGGGCTTCCGCCAAGTGCTGGGGGCCACGGAAGTGCTTTCCGTGCCCACCGAGGCCGAGCGGCACGGATTAGACACAACGGCCTTCCCTGGCGACACGCTGCGTGTTCCCGTCAGTCCTCTGGTGGCGCCCGTTCTGGCCGGCTACCCCTTGCCGAACGACCTTCAGGGTCCATTCGGGGCGCGCACTTACGCCACTTCCACCAAGGTGCCGACCGACACCAATCAATTCTCGGTGCGCATCGATCACCGTATTTCCGGCAAGGCGCAGTTGTTCGCGCGCTTCACGCTCAACAACGTCAACGGCCCGCTGACCAATCCCGACCAGGCCGCAATCGATCCCAGTTTCGCCATCCATTTTTTCGACCACCAGCGCAACGCGGCCCTGCACTACAGCCGCGCCGTGTCGCCGCACTTCACGGCTGAGACATCCATCGGCTACATCCGAAGCACGCCCACATTCATTTCGCCCAATCACAGCCAGCCGGCCATCACTTTTGCCGACAGCCTTTACGAGCCCTTCAACGCGGCCGCAGGGACGGCCACCGGCAGCTTGGGGAACTTGTTTCAATTCCGGCAGAGCTTTGCCTACCTGCATGGGACGCATAGCTTCAAGTTCGGCGTCGAGATGCGCTTCAACCGCGACGGGAGCATTTTCGGAGTCAATCCTGACGGTACTTACTCATTCGGCGGAGGCACAGCGTATGCCCCGGTCCAGATACTTTCCGACAGCGGGCAGCACAACATCAACGCGGGAGCTCCACTGCCCGACTCGCTCTCGGGGTTTCTTACGGGCACGCCCTTCTCTTATAACACTACGGTGCCCGCGCCGTACACGGCGGTGGGAGACCGCTTCGATGAGGTCAACATTCACCGCAACGCGTACAACTTTTACTTTCAGGATGCCTGGAAAGTCACGCCCAAGTTCACGCTTAATTATGGCCTACGCTACGAAGCCAACAGCCGCATCGGGGAGCCTTTGCACCGTACCTCAACCGCCCGCTTTGTGGACGCGGAGGGCAAGCTCGTCCCGCCGTGGGAACCGGGAGCGCAGGAGATTGTGCTGATGAATCCGCAGCCGCCTTACGGCCAGGACTGGAACGGCTGGGGGCCGCGCCTTTCGGCGGAATGGCAAGTAGCCAGCCATACCGTGGTGCGAGCAGGCGGCGCGATCACTTCCATACTCCCCAACCTGTTCTGGATGAATTTCCTCACCGGCGGATTCCCATTCATTGTCGATCCCTACCTCTCGGCCACTGCCGGTGCGCCGCTGCCGTTCACCAACGCCGTCACTGCTTTCAATCTCCCCACTCTCTACACGACGACAGGCCAGATTGCCGTGCCCGGTGGAAATACTCGAGTCGTTCCAGCGAACACCAACCTCGACATGCCGCGTTTTGAATCGGACCTATCCGACTTGACGCCCGGCCATCAGCCGCAACCACTCGCCATGGCGGGCATGGCCCCCGACATACGGACGGGTTACATCGTGAGCCAGACAGCCAGCCTTGAGCAGACTGTGAAAGACGTGGTGCTCGCTGCATCCTACGTCGGCACCGCAGGTGTGAAGCTCGAATCGATCAACAGCCCCAACGGTTACGCGGGTGCGTCGCCGGAGTTCGCTCGCTTCACCCAGTTCAACTCCCTGGGCCAAATTACGGGCGGCTATGGACCGGAGTCATTTGTAACCACCGGCTCTCATTCAACCTATCATGCGTTGCAGTTGTCTGCCTCGAAGAACAACTCGCGGCTGGGATTGGGCTTCCAGGCTAACTATACTTTCAGCAAGTCGATCGATGACACCAGCGCCGTCGTCGTCGGCTACGGCGGGCCTACCGGAACCATCATCCAGGCCGCCCCGCAGGACCCCAGAAATCCCGGGGCCGACAAGGGGCCCTCGACTTTCGACGTCGCTCACGCGTTCACTTCCAGCCTCATTCAGGCTTTGCCTCTCGAGCGCGTGGGTTGGCTCCGCCCGCTTGGTCAGAGGTTCACGACCGGCTGGCAGGTGCTGAACATTACGACTCTCACGACCGGCACGCCGTTTACAGTTTATTCCGGAATTCAGCAAACTGGCTTGGGCGCGGGGGGCGGCGACCGGCCGGATCAAATTGCCGCGCCCGTCTTTGCTACCAGCCGGACTATTCGCGAAGATTATTTCGGCCGGGCCGCTGACAATGCTTCGTTCTTTTCCGTTCCGATTGATATTCCCGGCGGAACTGGACCCAATTCGGGACGCTTCGGAAATCTGGGCCGAGATACGTTCCGCGGTCCCGGCCTGCACGATCTCGATTTCGCGTTGATCAAGGACACGACCCTCAGCAGTCGCGCTGGTTCGGAACCGCCAACCCTGGAGTTTCGGGGGGAGTTCTTCAACGCATTCAACCTGGTCAACTTCGGCCTGCCGGTGAACATCTTGCGGGGCTCGGGCTTTGGCTTGATCAACCATACTGCCGGAACTTCCCGTCAGATTCAGTTCTCGCTGAAATTGATTTTCTGACCTCTGATTTATGATTGCTGATTTCCTCTGCTTGTGTTTCATTCAAAGTGCCACGCAGCATCCAGTGGAGCGTTTTGAAATTGCTTTGTTTTCATCGTGTTCTCTTTTTTCGTTGACAACATCTGCCAATGTTTTAGAATGACGGTTGCTCTGAGCCGCCAACATGCAAACAAATCATCAATCTGTTCTCACTATGACCAGATTGCCTGGAGCGAAGCTTTTCTCTCGAGGCAAAGTCCGGGATGTCTATGAAACCGGGACAGATCACCTTCTGGTCGTCGCCACGGACCGCCTTTCGGCCTTTGACGTCGTCATGAGCGAAGGCATTCCGGGCAAGGGCTGGGTCCTGACGCAACTTTCGTGTTTCTGGTTCGAAATGTTCGGGAAAACTCTTCCCAATCACTTTCTGAGCTCGAAGCTCAGCGACTACCCGGCGGAACTTCACGGCTTCGCCGATCAACTGGACGGCCGCTCCATGCTGGTGCGCAAGGCCCAACCGTTCCCCATCGAATGCGTGGTGCGGGGATACCTGGCAGGATCAGGCCTCAAAGAATATCGCGCTACGGGAAGAGTTTGCGGCATCGAATTGCCCGCGGGTCTCTCCGAAGGTTCCAAATTCGACCAGCCGATCTTCACGCCGGCCACCAAGGCCACCACCGGCCACGACGAAAACATTACGTGGGACGAGGCCGCTTCGACCGTGGGCCGCGAGACCGCCCAAAAGCTCCGCGATCTCAGCCTGGAACTTTATTCCAAAGGGAGAGATTACGCGGCGGAACGCGGCATCATTATTGCCGACACCAAGTTTGAATGGGGGCGGAGCGGGAATGAGATCATCCTCATTGACGAGGTCCTTACTCCGGACTCCTCTCGCTTCTGGCCCCAGCAAGGTTATCTGCCCGGCGGGTCACAACCTTCGTTCGACAAACAGTTCGTTCGCGATTACCTCGAGTCGCTGCACTGGAATAAACAACCTCCGCCACCTTCCCTTCCGCCTGAGGTGGTGGAACAGACGAGTGAGAAGTACCGGCAGGCGTACAGTCTTCTAACT
>JBELAJ010000002.1:0-53166 GCA_049508935.1 Terriglobia bacterium
GGGTTTGTTTGAGGTCAAGGTAAAACTGGCGAGTCTGGCCGCACCTGCACGGTCGGAAGAACTCTCGCTGTTGGTAGATACCGGGGCAACTCTGTCCTGGATTCCTCGAAATGTCCTGGAAAAGCTTGGTGTCAGAGCCGTTTCTCGTTTGCCATTTACTCTTGCCGGTGGACGTACGCTTGAAAGGGAAACCTCCGCAGTGTTGTTGACCATTGACGGAAGGCGAGCCGCGGTCCCGGTGGCATTAGGAGAGCCGGGCGAAGAAGCCGTTTTGGGAGCGACGGCGCTGGAAATTCTGGGGTTGTTGGTCGATCCAGTAACCCAGAAGTTGATTCCTCGAAACTTGCTCGCTCTTAAGGCCAAGCCGGTTCCGGCCTAGACATGACCGAACGGGCAGTCGAAAATCACCTTCGCGAGGAATTCAACCGCTGGGCGGAAGCGGGCCGCGGCGACGATATGGAGCAGTCGCATCTGCCGATCGTCGAGCCGATGATGGCGCTTATCGAATTCAAGCCGCAAGACAAAGTTCTGGATGTGGGCTGCGGAACGGGCTGGCTGGTGCGCAGGATTGCGCCACTGGTTTCCGAGGGCCTGGCGGCGGGAATGGACGTCTCCGATGCGATGCTGGGGCGCGCGGAGTCGCTGAGCGCCCAACTGCCGAATGTCGCCTTTGCGCGCGGGGGCGTCGATGCGATTCCGTGGGAGAGCGGCTACTTTACGAAGGTTGTCTCCGTCGAATCCGCCTATTACTGGCCTGACCCCGCGCAAGGCGTCCGCGAAATCTCCCGCGTGCTCTCACCGGGCGGCGCGGCCTGGATTCTCATCAACTACTACCGCGACAATCCCCACTGCCACCAATGGGGCGGGCAATTGAAAGTGCCGACCCATCTATTGTCCGCCGAGGAGTGGGAGGGCCTTTTCCGTCAAGCAGGATTCGCGGCCGTTGACCACGGCCGCATTCCCGACCGTTCGCTTGCGCCGGACGTCTACGCGGGGCGCTGGTTCCGCGACGCGGAACAAATGCGGAAGTTCAAGCAAGAAGGTGCGCTGCTCCTTCAGGCGGTCAAGCGCTGCTGATTGTCCGCGCCATTGGGTAGCACAGGCACTCTTGCCTGTGCCCAGGGCTGATCCCCAACCTGAACGGCACAGGCAGGAGTGCCCGTGCTACAAACGCGATTGCCGGTCGACGCTACTTGGTAACTTTCTTCCCTTCCTGCAAGGCCTCATCGACGGCCTTGTAATAGGCGTCGGGGGAAACGAATCCCACCAGCATTCGCCCATTGATGAAGCAGGTTGGGGTGCTCTGAACTCCCAATGTTTTCGCTTCGCTAGTCCCCTCGTCGATGCGTGGCATCGAGGCCTTGGAGTCCAGGCAGCCTGCCAGGCTCGAGCGGTCCACTCCCACCTGGTCAGCATAGGCGAGCAGGTTGTCGCGGACATTGGTGGCGTTGGTGGTGCTCTGGTTCTGGAAAACAAGCGTACGGTATGGCGCGAAAGCCTCGGGCTTGAGCTTGTAGACGCACTCGTTGGCAATGGCGGCGGTCAGCGACCAGTCGTGGATTTGGACCAACGGGAACTCCTTGAAGATAAGTCGAACTTTGTCCCCGTATTTGGGCAGGAGGTCATTTTCAAGAAATAGATGGAGTTTCCCGCACATCGGGCACTCCAGGTCCGCGTATTCCACGATGGTGACCGGAGCGTGCGCCGGGCCCTGGGAAGGCTGGTTGGTGGTCACGATGGTTCGCAGCGCCTCCCGCCGCAGATCCACGCCCAGGTTGAGGATCTTACCCATCACGAACACGCGATTGTCCGAGGTCGCGTAAAAATCCTCAGTCTGTTTCCCCTTGTCGCTTTGCGCAGCCACCGTCATCGCCAGAAAGTTGGGAAAACCCGAGTCATGGAATGGCCCCACGGCGAGGGTGGTAGTTTCAGGAACCTTGAACTCTTGACGGACGTGCTGGATGATCTCGTTCTTGGGGTCTTTTCCGAGAGGAAAGAGCAGCCCCACGATCAGATAGCGGCGGTCGGCGGTGAGAAACACGCTGGTATTCTTCTGCTGCTTGCCGTCGTCGGTAGTAACTGTGGAACTCAGAAAGCCCTGGAAATTCGACGCCTGAAAAGGCGAGGCGGTAATCTTCACCGTACCGGGGATACCAAATTTGGCGCGAACGAAGGTGGTGATCTTCTCGTCCAGGGCGGTATCGTCAACTGCATTCGCTTTGACTCTTGCCACCCCGTGGGCAATCGACACCCACGTCACAAGAAGTAGAACCCCGCCCCATACCTGATAGTTAGAGAGACTTTTGCGAATCAACTGACGAACCTCCTTACTTGTTGATGAACCTAACCAAACCCACTATTCGATTTTATAGACCCCGTCCGGGAAATGCAATTCGCGCGGGGAGTTCAATCACACCTGAAGCACGTCACCCTCGCGAGCCACCAACTGGTAGAGCACTGGGCTCACTATGCGCCCCAGGAACAGCCGCGAAATCAAGCCGGCGACAATCACAATCGCAAAAGGCTTCTGCGAGTCGGAGCCGATTCCGGTCGAAAGCGCCGCAGGCAGCAGGCCTAGGCAGGCCACTAGAGCGGTCATCATGATGGGCCGCAGGCGGACCAATGAGGCGTCGAAGGTGGCCTTCCGGATCGCATCGCCCTGAAGGCGCAGCTTATTGATGTAGGATGCGTCGATGACTGCCGTCTCAACCGAGACGCCCATCAGCACCAGCAGGCCCAGAGCGGAAGACACACTAAAGGGGGTGTGGGTCAGCTTGAGTGCCAGCAGGGCCCCCACCGGTTCCGTCATGACGACGCTGAGCACCACGATCACGGGAAACTTGAAATTCCCGTAGAGTGCGAAGAGGATGAGGAAGATCAGCAACACCGTGATGGGGCCAATGATGGTGAGCTGAGCGCGGGCGGCGAGGAACTCGCTGTATTCACCACCCCATTCCAGGCGGTAGCCCGGCGCAAGATGCACGGCGTTGCGCACCGCCTTCTGCCCGTCTTCCACAGCCCGCTCGAGATCGCGGCTCACAATGCTGTACTGGATTCCGATGTAGCGCGAGTTGTTCTCACGATAAATAAACGAAGCGCCGTTTCCTTGCGTGATGGCCGCAAGTTGCTTCAGTGGGATCTGCTGGCCCGCCGGGGTACCGACCAGGAGGTTCCCAATTTCCTGCGAGCTCTCGCGGAACTGCGGCCGCATGCGCACTACCAGGTCGAACAGTTTCTCGCCCTGGATGACTTGTGTCGCCGCCTGCCCGCCGATGGCCGCCTGGATCACAGCCTCCACATCCGAAACATTGATTCCGTAGCGGGCAATCTTCGCCCGGTCGACGTCAATCAGCAGGCTCGGCTGGCCAAGCTCGCGCACCACCGTCAATTCCGAAAACCCGGGAACTCTGGCAAGCGTTTCTTTGACTTTTAGCGCCGTTTCCTGCAGGACACTCAAGTCCGAGCCATACACTTTCACGGCTAACGCGCTCTTCAAGCCGGTCAAAGCTTCGTCGACGGCGTCCTCAGCGGGCTGGGTGAAATTAAAAATAATGCCAGGAAAGGCTTTGAGCCGGTCGCGGAGCGCCTCCGTAAGCTGCTCTTTGGTGCGAAGCGATCCCGTCCACGCTTTGTCTTTGTACGGCCTGAGGCCCACATAGAATTCAACATTGAAAAAGCCTGTAGGGTCGGTTCCATCGTCCGGCCGCCCCAACTCCGAACCCACCACCGTGACCTGAGGGTAGGACATCAGGATATCGCGAATCTGGGGTGTAACTATGGCGGCTTCCTCGAACGAGATCGTGTAAGGCATGGTAGCCCGGACCCACAGTGCGCCCTCGTCCAAGTGAGGCATGAACTCGCCGCCGATATACGGAACAAGCAGCAAAGTGGCGACGAAGATCGCGGCGGCGATCAGCATGGTGAGCTTGGGGCGGTCCAGGCACCAATTCAGCTCGCTGGCATATTCCCGCTTGAACCACTCGTAGGCGCGATTGGTTTTCTCTTTGACGCCTTTTCTAAACCAATATGCCGCCATCACGGGGACCAGCGTCAGGGCCAGAATCAAGGACCCAATCAGAGCAAAAGACATGGTGTCGGCCATGGGGTGGAAGAGCTTGCCGGAAGGCCCCTGCAGCGCGTAGATGGGCAGGTAACCGGCGATGATGACGGCCACGGAATAAAAAATCGGGCGGTCAACGTCGCGCGCCGCCTCGGCAATGACCTCGTGCAGCTTGTACTCGGTCCCGTGCCTCGCATCCAGTTCACGGTAGATGTTCTCGACCATCACCACCGTGCCGTCAATGATGATGCCGAAATCGATGGCGCCAATGGAGAGCAGGTTCGCGGAGATATTCCGCGCATGAAGGATGATGAAGGAGAAGAGCAGCGCCAACGGTATGGTGAGCGCCGTAATCAGGGCCGCCCGGAAACTCACCAGAAAGAACACCAGAACAATCAACACCAGCACCATGCCCCTCAGCAGGTTGTTCTCGACAGTATCCGTGGTCAGCTTCACCAGGTCGCTGCGGTCGTAGTAGGGGCGAACCTTGACGTCCTTGGGCAGCACCTGCTCATTGAGCTCCCTGGTTTTCTCCTCCACGCCTTTTAGGACGTTCTGAGTCTGTTCGCCCCGGCGCATCAGGATGACACCCTCGACAACGTCATCGTTTTTCTGGAAGCCGAATTCACCCAGGCGCGGCGCGTGCCCCATCTCCACTTCGCCGATGTCGGTGATACGTACTGGAGCGCCGTTGACGCTGGTAACCACGATTTCGCCGATGTCTTTGGTATCGCGCACCAGCCCCAGGCCCCGCACGTAGTAGAACTGGCCACCCTGCGAGTAGAACCCGCCCCCGGCGTTGGCATTGTTGGCCGAGAGGGCCTGAATCACTTGCGGCACGGTGATGTGATATCCATAAACCCGGGCAGGGTCCAGCAGCACCTGGTATTGCATCACCGTGCCGCCAAACCCGGAGTCGTCGGCCACACCCGGGACCGATTTGTAGGCCCGCTCCAGAACCCAATCCTCGATGGTCTTCAGCTCCTGGGGCGCGTGGTCCGGACTCTCGATGATGTAGCGATAGACAAGCCCGCTGGGTGAATACAGGGGCGCGAGCGAAGGTGTCACCCCGTTGGGCAGATTGGCGTCGCTCAGGCGCTCGAAGGTGACCTGGCGCGCCCAATAATCGTCCGCGTCTTCCTCGAACGTCATGATCACGTCGGAGAGCCCGTAAAGTGAAATGGAGCGCTTGAACTCCAGCCGCGGGATGCCGTTCATCTCAACTTCGATGGGCAGCGTCACCAACCGCTCGACTTCTTCCGCGGCATGCCCCGGCCACTGCGTGATGACCTCTACCATGGGCGGCGAGAGATCCGGGTAAGCGTCCACCGGCATGCGCTGGAAGGCGACGATGCCTGCCACCACCACAAACACAGTCATCATCACCACCAGGAACCGCTGACTTAATGCGAGTTGTACGATGCGATGAATCATGATTAGTCTTCAGTCGTCACAAGATAAGAAACCTGCCCTCTCCCGTTGGGAGAGGGCTGCCAATCGTAGTCATTGGCTAATCACCATTCGCTCCGCGCGATTCTTTCTTCGCGGTTTCTTGTTCCCTACCGCTGGAAAGAATTCGCGAATTGCAAAAACAAACTCCCGTCCGCGACCACTCGTTCGCCGGCCCGGAGTCCGGTCAGGACCTGCGTCCTGCCCTGCTGGCTGTCTCCGATGGTGACCAGTCTTTCCGCGAACTGCTGCGGCGGGCCGGCATTTTCCGCCACATAAACAAAAGGTTCATTCTCATTGTTCCGAAGAACGGCGGCGTCCGGCACCGTGAGCGCGCCCTGCGTCACTCCGGCGTGGACGATGGCGGTCACATACATGTCCCGCTTCAGCCTCTTCTCGGGATTATTGGTCTCAATGCGCACCTGGAGAGTTCTCGAGTTGGGGTCCAGGGCCGTAGCGATATAGGAGATTTTTCCGCTGAAGGAGTTGGTGTAGGCATCGGTTTGGATCACCACGGGGTCGCCCAGGTGGACATATCCCAGGTCGTGCTCGTACACATTGGCGAGTACCCACACCGTGCTCATATCGGAGATAGTGAAACACTGCGTCGCTCCCGCTTGCAGCACTTGTCCCGGAGCGACGAGCCTTTCCACGACCTCTCCTGCAAGAGGCGCCAGGACGGGAATCTCGGGTGAAACCGGGTCCTTCAGCAGGCGATCGGGTTGGTTAATCCCGAGCACCTTCAGCGACTGTTCGGCGGATTGAAGATCCGCTTCCGCCTGGTTGCGCGTGGATTCGGCCTGTTGAAGGTCCGCCTCGGCAATGGCGTGGTGCGCATAGAGGTCGCTGGCGCGGTTGTAACTCTTTTCCGCCAAGGCCAGAGCATCGCGAGCCTTCAGGTAGGTTGAGCGCAACTGCGCGTAGTCCGGGCTGCTCACATAGAGCATGGGTTGATCGGTGCGGACGACTTCTCCGGGCGAAACCAGAATCCGCGAGACCGGGCCGCCGACTTGCGTAATCACCGGAGTGGTTTTGAAATTGTTGTAGGCCACCGAACCCGTCAGGCGCAGCACGCGGGGCAAACGCGTCACCTCGACCGGCACCACCTGGACGTGCTCCATCTGGTCCGCCGGGACGGTGAATAGTGCCGCTTTGGCCTCCTCGCCCGGAGCCTCGCCAAAGGAGACCGAAGAGGGCCCGGCGTCTCCGTTGTGCTGCCCGCACGCCCCCATGAATAGTAATCCCACGACGATGAGAGCCCCGAGAAGGGCGAGCCCACGAGTAGGGGCGGTTCGCGAACCGCCCCTACAACTGACTTGGGATTTATGCGCTATTTTCATTGCAGTTTCCTCGTTCCTACCACTTCTCGCAACTGTTCGATGGCCAACATGTAGGTGGCTAAAGCCTGCCGGTAAGCCAATTGGGTGGAGCGGTAGCTTCGCTCCGCATCCAGGAAATCGAGCAGGCTGGCGGCGCCGCGCTTGTAAGCGTATTCGCTGATATCACGCGAGTCCTGGGCCTGCTTGAGGTAGCCGGAGAGATAAAGTTGCACCACCTGGTCGCCGATCTTGAAGGCCTCGTAGGCGTTGGCCACGTCCGTCATCACGGTTTCCTGGGCGGCGGTCTTGGTCTCCTGCGCCTGCCCGATGGCGTAATTGGTGCGCGCAATCTCACCCTGGTTCTTGTCAAAGATAGGGATTTCGATGCTCAGGGTCAGGCCGGCGTCGTTCGAGGATGAAACGTGCGTATAGTCGAAGGTCGCGGTCAAGTCGCGCTTGCCGTTCGCCTTCGCCAGGGAGTACTGGCTCTGTGAGGCGGTCACGCCCTGCTGAGCCGCGACGTAGTCCGGCCGCAGTTGCAGCGCCTTGAGTTGCAAGTCCTCGCGATTGAGCTTCAAGGGCTCGTAAGCGAGGTCGCCCACCACGTCGTACTCCGCCGGAAGCGCATCGTAGCCCTCGAGCGCCCGCAGGCTTGCATAAGCCTGGACCAGGCTCAACTGGGCCTGCGAAACGTCCATCTGAAATTGCAGCAATTGCAGCTTGATTTTCAGCAGGTCGCCCTGGCTGATGGCTCCCGCGCGATACTGCTCCGAACTGAGATTCACGGTCTGTTGGTAACTACCCAGATCCTGATTCGCAAATTGCAGAGTCGATTTGGCCAGCAGGATGGCGACGAACTGCTGCGCCACGTTAAACGTCAGTCCCCGCTCCGTATCGCTCACCTGCGAGCGCGTCACGGAGGTCTGATCCTTGGCAGCCCGAAGGCGCGCTTGGCGCTTATGCCCTCGCTCGATCGTGTAGCTGATTCCGAGGTCAAACTCCGTGGTCGAGTCAATAAAGTTCGATGTGAACTGGCCGGGAGTAAAGATCGGCACGTAAAGGTCGTCGTAAGTGAACACGGGGTTCGGCCGGAGGCCGGCTGTGATTTCCTCGGCCTCGCTTTGCTGAATCTGGGTCCGAGCGGCCTTCAAAGAATGGTTGTGGGCTACCGCCATCTGAATAGCCTGGTCGAGGTCGATCCGCACGCTGGGCGGGGATTGCTGCGCGGCGGCCGTTTGAATGCCCAGAGCCAGGAAGAGAATCGCCTTGGCCGCGGGCCAGATTTGAGAGATCACCCTTTTGTGAAGTATTTGCATCTCATCCACCCTAACAACATCAGCGAGCAAGATTTGGTTTGGCCTCGAAGAACAGGTAGCGCGGACTTCGTGGTTTTTCGAAGTCTGCGGCTTTCCCGAGTTCAGTCTTTGGCAGCCGCAGTTTGCAAATCGCGGCCCGGCAAGCAGGCTAGGTAAGCGGTGGGGCGCGTCCGTGCAGAACGAACGACTGGCAGGAATAGTAGTCGCCCGCGCGGAAACCCAGCAGGCGGGAAACTAAAGGCGCAGCGTACAACACCGGCGATCCGGTCACCGGGAGCGCCAGACTATGTCTTACCATCTGACACAGCCCGCAACTCAACTCACTGGCCAGCGCCGGACGTGGTTGCAGATTGCGTTGGTGAATCGCTGGTGAAGTTCCACCGGCGAACTCCGCGAACGGGTGTTGATGAAACGTCGCCAGCCAGAGGAGATTGCCCTGGAGCATCAAAAGGCAGCAAACAATAGCCGCCCGCACCGATCGCCGTCCGGGTAAGATGCTCATTGGGAGGGTATGTTATCACAGAAACTACGATGTGCTGAAGGCAGTTTGGAGTGCGGCAGCCGAGCGCTGAAGGTCGGCGCTGCTTAGAATTCAGGACACCGCCCGGGCTGTGCCGAACCACTTCAGTTAATGATATTCTGGTTGGTGGCGCGCCGAGCAGCGGCAACCGCGTCTGTCTGAGAACTCGGTTTTCTTGTCATTCCGAGGAGCCGAAGACGGCCAAGTATCTCGCATTGCCTCGAAAAAGACTCAGAGCGAGATTCCTCGCTGCGCTCGGAATGACAGCGTGAATGAAGTTCTCGCACAGACTCTACCGCCCTGAATAATTTAATCCGACGATTGGAGGCTTCGCGATGAAACTGATGAACCTTGAGTTCAGCCGGATTGCGCATGATACGTTCCGCATCCAAGGCTCGAAGGTTGTCTATACCGACCCGTTCAAGGTGACGAAAGGGGATGAGGCTGATATCGTTTTGATAAGCCACGAGCATTTCGACCACCTTAGTTTGGAAGATCTTCAAAAGGTGACTTCACCTAAGACTACTATCGTGGCCAGCATGAGCTGCCAAGGTGGGCTGAAGCAGGTGAAGGCGAAGGAAACGAAGTTCCTCGAGCCGGGAGGAAAAGTCAGCGTCGATAAGGTCGAAATCGAAGCCGTCCCCGCTTACAACGTGAACAAGTTCCGGGAGCCGGGAAAGCCGTTCCACCCCAAAGAAGAGAAGAAGCTGGGATTCATTATCGTGATGGATGGGACGCGCGTCTATTTTGCCGGAGATACCGACTTCATACCGGAGATGAAGTCCATCAAGTGTGATATTGCGCTGCTCCCCGTCTCCGGCACTTATGTGATGACGGTGGAGGAAGCGGTCGAGGCGGCCAAGGCGATCAAGCCGAAAATCGCTATCCCCATGCATTACGCGGCGATCGTGGGCAGCGACGCTGATGCAAAACAGTTCAAATCTCTGGCGAAGAACTGCCAGGTGGAGATTATTTAACCCGAATTCCGAAGTTGCGAGGCTCCAAGGGAAGGACCCCTCACCCGGCTCGCTGCTCTCGCCACCCTCTCCCCAAGGGAGAGGGTCGTCAACGACGATTGTTTTCAGCCCACTCCCGTGGGGAGAGGGTGTCCCGATCCGGCGCATTCATCAGCCGGAGCGGAACGGGTGAGGGGTTTCTTCCCGCCTTCCGAGTCAACCTATGGTTTTTCCGGCGCCCAGGCAAGTCCATCGGCATCCGGTCCGGCGGCGATCAATTTATCCACGGTCCAGGTTTTCAGATTGACGGCAGCGATCTTCCCGGCTGCTTGACAGGATACGTAAGCTACTTCCCCGTCGGGACGCACCAGGATTTCCTGGGGCATCTTACCCACCGCAACGGTTCTGGCAATTTTCATCGTCTCTATATCGAGCACGCCGATCTTGTTGGCGTCTGGAAGTGTGATGAGAAGCCAACGTCCGTCGGGCGTCGCTGCCGTGCCGTAAGCCACGGTGGGAAGGTTCACCCAGGTTTTCAGCGTGTTTGTCGAGGTGTCAATCACCGCCAGGCGAGGCGCGGTCTGGTCCGCGGTGAAAACCCAACGGTCGTTGGGGGAAAGCGCGATGCGCTGGGTCTGGGGCGAGATGGGAATAATGGCCAGGGTTTTCTTAGACACCAAGTCAATGGCGGAAACCGTTCCCGGCCCCACGTTGGCGGTGTAGCCGCGCTGTCCGTCCTGCGTGATGGCCAGCATGTGCGATTCACGCTGCCCAGTTGGAATGGAAGAGACGATTCGCAGAGTCTTCGGGTCGATGACGGTTATGGAATTGGCAAGCTCGGTGGTGACATAGAGAAGGCCGTTCTTGGGACCGAAGACCGCGCAGTGCGGACGCAGAGGCTTGTCGAAATCGAATGTCTTGACCACGCGACGACTGGCGAGGTCGATCACCGCCATGGTGCGGCCGTCTGTGCCGGGCCTGCCCACGCCGGAGTTGCCGTAAATTGGGACATAAGCCGTTTCCCCGTCGGGTGAGGCGGCGACTTCATGGCCGGTGATTGCTCCTTCAGGAACTTCCGCAACTTCACGGCCCTGCTCGGGATCAATAATCCCCAGCGTTTGATTGCCTTTATTGGCCACCAGGAGCAAGCCGCGAGAGGGCGGCGTTTCGGTTTCCGATGAAATCAGCAACGGCGCCAGGAGACCAATGCAAACCACGCCGAGCACCTTCAATACAGGCCATCCCATTGCACCCTCCAGGTTCTAGAAATATGCAGTCAAGCCCTTCCGAGATGGTACCACATTTTTGAGTAGGGGCGGTTCGCGAACCGCCCCTACTCGCCGGAGGTTTGGCCAATCTGGCGGGCAAGCTCACACTGAGGGCAAGAGCAAAGACTGCGCAGGTAATCGAAGGAGTAAATTCCGGTGGAGTGGCCGTCGTTCCAGTAGATCTGGAGGGCGTAGCGGCCGACCAGTTCTGCGCGCTCCGGTTTCAACGCCTTCACGCCCAGCATCGGCAGCAGGCCTGATGGCTGCCGTTGCGCCTCGCCTCCCTCGGTGCAAGTCGCACACGGACAGCGGTCTCGAAGGCTGCGGTACGAATACACGCTGGCGTGGCCGTCCGCCCAGAGGATGGAAAGCGTATCGTTCCCGGCGTCGAGTTTGACCTTAGTGGGGACGTGGGCCATAGGCTAAAGCGTCCTTTGTCCGTTGTCCGTGGTCAGTTGTCCGTTGCACTTATCTAACTCGCAAGGGCAAATCACAACGGACCACGGACAACGGACAAAGGACTGCTGTTCACTCAATACTAATCGCCTGTTGGTTCGCCAGGCTCACCTGTTCCGCAAGGGCTGCCGCTACCGCCGCGAAGGCTTTGCCGTTCGCCGTCTCGCCGTCCAATGCGATGGGTTTGCCTTTGTCGCTTTGCACTCGAATAACGGGGTCGAGCGGGATCTCGCCAAGAAAAGGCAAGCCGAGTTTGCGGGCCGCTTCCCGTGCGCCGCCATGGCCGAAGATATCCTCGCGGTGGCCGCAGTGCGGGCAGGCAAAGTAGCTCATGTTCTCAACAATGCCCAGCACAGGGACGTTGAGTTTCTGGAACATCGCGATGGCTTTCGACGCCACCGTGAGCGCCAGGTCCTGCGGCGTGGAAACAATCACTGCTCCGGTCAACGGAATGGTCTGCGACAGGCTCAACTGAATATCTCCCGTCCCCGGCGGCAAGTCCATGAGGAGATAATCCAGTTCACCCCAGCGCACGTCGCCCAGGAATTGCTGAATGGTCTTGTGGAGCATGGGGCCGCGCCAGATGACAGCTTCATCCTTGGGCAGGAAATACGCCATCGAGATGAGTTTGACGCCATAGGCGACGGGAGGTTCGATCTTGCCTTCCACAACATGCGGCTGCTCGCCGCCACCCATCAGCGCGGGGACGCTCGGCCCGTAAACGTCCGTGTCCATCAGGCCCACCCGGGCCCCCGTGCGCTCGAGCGCCACAGCCAGGTTGGCCGCTACCGTCGACTTGCCTACGCCGCCCTTGCCGCTCGCCACCGCCACCGTGCTTTTAACCATCGGGATCAGGTTCGACCTCGCCGGCTGAGCGGGCGGAGGCGGGTCGACGACACGCACTTCAACATCCGGCACGCCCAGCCCGTGAACGATTTGCTTCATTCCCGCCACCAGTTGGTTCCTGGCGGGGCTGCCAGTCTGCATCAAAATACTTACTCGCCGATCCCCCACCTCGATATCCTTGATGTAGCCGAGTGACACGACATCCTTCCCGAGGTGCGGATCGTCAACCGCCTTCAAAGCGTTCAGAACATCCTGCGGGCTTAGGTCTTTAGGCACAGTAACTCCTCATCAGCACTTATTTTCAACTTTCAATTATACATGTTCGCGCACTAGTAGGGGCGGTTCGCGAACCGCCCCTACATCTGCTCTGAAAGTCGTGGCGCGGGCGTCTCGCCCGCGGGGGCGCGGGCATTCCTTCTCTGCGCTCAGGACAGGCTCTGCCTGCGCGCGGGAGCGGGACGCTCCCGCGACTGCGGGCGGGACGCCCGCACCACATCCCTCCACCGTCGGTTGATTTTCACGGTCTCCGGGTGCCCGTCAGCGGATGGGCATGAGCGACTGCTTCGCAATTCCTCTATTGTCTCGTAAGCGGTATATCAGGCAACATATTGTAGATTCCCGCCCACGTGGGAATGACTGTATGAATCTCTCCAAGCCTGACACAGCGCCGCCCGTCGCAGTCGCGGAGCAGCCTCAACTGCTCCGTGCCCTGGGATTATGGGAGACCACGGCCATCGTGATGGGGATCATGATTGGCTCCGCCATCTTCATCGTTCCGGCGGAGGTCACTCGCGAAGTAGGCAGCGAACGCGCGGCCCTTGCTGTTTGGATAATCTCCGGACTCCTCAGCTTGTTCGGAGCGCTGTCATTCGCGGAGCTGGCATCGATGTTTCCCCAGGCCGGGGGCCAGTACGTCTATCTCCGCGAGGCTTACGGGCATTTGGTGAGCTTCCTCTGCGGCTGGACGTTTTTCCTGGCGGTGCAATCGGGCGGTATATCCACCGTCGCCGTGGGCTTCGCACAATATCTTGCCGATTTCTTTCCCATTAATCCCGTACAGCAGAAGATCGCAGCAAGCCTCGCCATTGTAGTTATGACCGCCATCAACTATCGCGGTGTGCGCGAGGCGGGCTGGGTGCAGTCCGTCCTGACAGGGGCCAAGGTGGGCGCGATGGTGGCGCTCGTGGCGCTGGGCTTTGCGCTGGTACATGGGCCGGCGCGCGGCACTCTGAAACTGCCCACGCCGGCCGGCTGGGGCTTTCTCTCTTCTTTCGGAGTGGCGATGGTCGCAGCCCTCTGGGCTTACGACGGCTGGAACAACGGCACCTTCGCCGCCGATGAAGTGAAGAATCCTGAACGCAACATTCCCTTGGGCCTTATCCTGGGCACAGCGGCAGTGGTGGTGATCTATATTCTCGTCAACCTCGTTTACTACCACGTGCTGCCGCTTTTGACGGTGGCTCAATCGCCGCGCGTCGCCGCGGAGGCCGGAACCCGCCTTTTCGGGCGAAGCGGCGCCCATTGGGTGTCGCTGGCCATCATCGTGGCGATGTTAGGCTGCGTGAATGGAATGATCCTGGCAGGCGCTCGAGTCTACTATGCTATGGCGCGCGATGGCCTCTTTTTCCGATGGTGCGGCAACGTTCACCCCAAGTTTCACACTCCGCATCTTTCCCTGCTCTTCCAGGCTGCGTGGGCCATCCTCCTCGTGCTTCTGGGAACTTACGAGCAGCTCTTCACCTTCGTAATCTTTGCGGGTTGGATCTTCTACGCCCTGGCGGCACTGGGAGTGATCGTCCTTCGCCACACCCGGCCGAACCTGCCGCGCCCTTACCGCGTCTCCGGATATCCCTTGGTGCCGGCGATTTTCGTGTTGGCCGCCGCCGTTTTTATCCTGAACACAATTCTCGCTCGCCCGGTCGAGTCAGGCATCGGCGCCGGCGTTGTGGCCCTAGGGATTCCCGCCTACATGGTTTGGAGAAGGGGAGCATCTACTCGCGAACAGCCCGACCACCCCCTACCCCCTCCTTAGCAAGGAGGGGGGTTTCCATGGGCTTACAGTCCACCCGAGTGAATGAAAATCCGCGCGTCATCCCCGCGTACGGGCACGCCATGGCGTGCCCCTACAGTCGCCGCCGGGGGTGATTTTCAGGAGAGCCGAACTTGTGACTCCCCTCCTCAATGAGGAGGGGGCGGGGGTGGTGAGGACGATCGTCCTTAAGCCCCACGGCCTCGCTCACTCACTCGCTTCCTTGGAGGCTTTCTTTACCTTGGAGAGGAGTTCGTCGGCTTGCGATTTCCAGGAACTCTGCAGGCCCGAAGCCTTAGTCAGCGCTTCGATGGCGCCGTGGTGGTTGGCCGGGTAACCCGATTCATAGGCATAGGCCAGGTAATACAACGCCTGAGCCTGCAATTCCGGGTTCGCTCCCAGCAAATCCGCCGCCGTCTTGAGTTCCTCGATTGCCGGCCCCAGCTTCTTTGATTTCGAGGTCGCCGCCCGCGTGAAACTGACATATCCCAACGAAAGGTGGGCCATGCCCAGCTCATTATCCTGCGCTTGTTTGAACTGAACGTCGGTCAGGGAGTCAGGCTTCTTCAATGCCTGCGCCAGCTCGATGGATTTTTTCGCATACGCGACGGCCTTGTCGGGGTTGGTGCGGCCGATAGCATAGGCGTAAGCGAGAAAATTGTAAGCATCCAGGTTGTTAGGATCTGCCGCGACGGTCTTCTCGCCGTACTCGATGGCCTTGTCAGGCTTATTCGCCATCCGGTAAGCCGTGAAGTAGTCGAAATTCACCTGCCCCGCATTCTTGGCAGCATCGTCCGGGAAGGTTTTCACAAACTGGTCCAATTGCTCGATGCGCTTGTTGGGATCGGTCACCCGCGGGACGAGTTGGAGATACGCGTAGAGCACGTAAGCAAGCTCATCCTTGGCCTGCGCTGCACTTTCCTCGACGGCCTTTTGCCAGTCTGCGTCGCTGACGTTAGGGGGACGGGCGGGCTTGCTTTCCTCGGTGATCAGCGCGGGAGCCGTATTCATGATGTCGAAGGCGGAATCGGCCACCTTGCCGGAGGCCACGTAGCCCTTCAGCGTGTTGATCACCAGCATCACGTCTTTGTATTTCGTGGCCAGGCCCTTTTCCCCGTATTCCACAACTTTGTCATAATTGTTCAGCTTCAGGTATGCCATCGTGTAATATTCATCGACGCATGGGATGAATTTGGCGTCCGCGTGCGCCTGGGCATACTTGTCCAGGGCCGCGATCTGATCTTCCGGCTTCTCCGCGCCATTGACCGCCTGCATCAGCTCATCTTCCGGCGTGTTCGCCACATAGGGCAGACCAGGACAGACTTGTTGGGCTTGAAGCAGACCGGCAAAAACCAGTAGGCCCAAAACAACCAGGCAAACAGATGTCTTGCGCATGGGAACCTCCCGTCGAATACGATATCGCGGTGTGACGCCGCAGGCAAGGCCGGGTGGGGGGAATTGCCCGCCCTTAATCGTTGTTGGCTATACTGCCCGCCAAGCTCCCCGCTCTCCGAGCAGCGCAAGAATTTGATACATCAAGACGCGAAGAATTGCCAGCGAAAAATGAAGGGCTCTAAACCACTGAGTCACTGAGTCACAGAGAACTGAAGAGAGCTGGTATTCTCAGTGCCTCTGTGTCTCTGTGGTTCACACTGCTCTGAATCCTGAATCCCGAATCCTCAATCCTGTGTAAAATGGGAAGGACTACCGAAGTTGTCCGGAGGAGGCTGCATGGAACTTTTTTCCTGGGAAGCTGTGAAGAAGGAAGTGTTGAACGACAAGCTGGCCCGCAAAGTCATTTCTGGTGAAAAAATCACCATCGCGCAGATTTTCCTCGCCAAGGATGGCGTGGTGCCGCTCCACCATCACGAGAACGAACAGATCAGCTCGGGTGTGACGGGCGCGATGAGGTTTGAAATCGAGGGCAAAGAGATCGTGCTCCGTGCCGGGGACGTCCTCGTCATCCCGCCCAATATTCCGCATCGCGTCGTGGCGCTGGAGGATTCCAAGGCCTTGGACGTCTTCAGCCCCATCCGTGTCGATTGGCTGACCGGTAATGACGATTATTTGCGCCGGTAGCGGCCTCTCGAATCCGAAATCTGAAATCTGGAATCTCGAATCGCGGTTCCGCCGCGTCGCGCTTCCGCAGTGCGCCTTCGTTCTGCACCGTATCGCCACGGAAACTGGCATTCCAAAGCGTAAATCTCGCCGCCAGCGGTTCCTCATCGTGTTATCCAACCCCAATTGCGCCACCGCCCGCGCCACTAAACCCCGCCACACTCCAGGTGCTCGCCAGGCTCGGCGCGGGTCCACCGGGACACTCCGCTCACTTTTTGTGCATTTTCCGCTTGACAGGCTTGCGGGCTTGTGATAGCCTACCATAGTGGTCACGTTGTGGACACATTGTCGTAGGCGAGCGCTGGACTGCGCCGAGGCGCAAGGGAAAGCGGAAGGGTCCCGACGTGTGGGGAAAGCAGGGAAGTGGAAAAAATGCAAAATAGCGGGAACGAAGCTAAGAAGTACTTGAAAACAAAGCACATCACTTTTTTGAATGCTGCAAATTATGCGCGTTTTGCGCACAATTTAGCGCAAATTACAGCCTGAAAGGAGCAAAAAAAGCACAATTTGCGGAAACGAAGTCAGGGCTTCCGAGGACAAGCGAGGCCAGACAAGTGACGAGAAGTCGGCTACCGGGGACCGCCACCCCATGAATCAACAACCCTCTCCCCTGGGAGAGGGCTCTATTACCATGATTTCGTGCGGTCGGTGCTGGCACGGAAAGGCGGTAGCTGCTGCTACCGCATTCAAATCTGAATGCAGTAGCGCCGACCTTCAGGTCAGCATTCTTGGTTTGCCGACATGCCGACCTGAAGGCCGGCGCTACGAATGCCTGGGAACAAAGCGAGAATGTCTATGAAAACAAAGGGTCGCTGCGGAAATCAACCACCCCTGACCCCTCCTTATCCAAGGAGGGGAACTCGCGGCTCCCCTCCTCGGACGAGGAGGGGGTGGGGGTGGTGGGACTTTGCGGCCTTGGCGTAGTTTGAGCTTTGGGGTGAAACCGGGTCGTGGCATCGAAAAAAGGGGGAACAAAGCGAGAATGTCGATGAAAACAAAGGGTCGGCATGAAAGACAAGAGGGAATAGCTTGAATGTAATTGAAAACAAACAACTTATGCCAATAAGCTGTTATATAACTGAAAATAAAGCAGTTTTTGTTCTGATGGCACTGGGTTTGGCCCTTTCAGCCACGGCGTGCAGCGGGAGTGGCAATCCATCGCCATCTCCCTCAAACGCTGCTTTGGCGGCCCCGGTGTTTTCGACCACTCCGGCCCAGAACGGGGCGGTGATTCTGGCCATAACCTCCGCCAGCAGCGGGGCAACGGTGCATTACACCATCGACGGGTCCGCGCCGACGGCCTCCTCGCCCACCTATCAGGCGCCCACGCTGATCTCGACGAACCTGACCATCAATGCCATCGCCACCGCTCCCGGCGCGACCCCGAGCGGCGTGGCAACTTGGACACCCTCGACGACGGTGGCGCCGGGCGCGCTGGTTTGGTCCGACGAGTTCACGAACACTACGGGCTCGAATGCTCAGCCGAACCCGGCGGTGTGGACATACGACACGGGAGCGAGCGGCTGGGGCAATCAGGAGCTGGAAGACTACTGTGCGTGGGGCTCCTCGGCGAGCCCGTGCGATCCTGCAAACCCGAACGTCTACGTGGGCACGGATGGCTATCTGCATATCGTGGCGGAGCAGCCCTCCTCAGGTGTCTACACCTCCGGGCGCATGAAGTCCGAGGGCCTGTTCAGCATTCTCTACGGGCGCATCGAGGCGCGCATTATGGCGCCTGAGGCGCAAGGGTTCTGGCCGGCCTTCTGGATGCTGGGCAACAACATCGTGACCGCCCAATGGCCCGCCTGCGGAGAATTCGACATCGAGGAGCGCGTGAATGCCGCCGCCAACCCCGACTGGAACGACGGCTCGATACACGGCACGGGGTTCACTGGGGAGAACTTGGGGACTCGGTACAACTTCCCGAGCGGGCAGACCGCCGCCGGATGGCATACCTACGGAATGATCTGGAAGCCGGGGTCGGTCCAGTTCTATATCGATGAGCCCAGCAACGTCTACGCCAGCTACACTCCGGCGAGCCTCGCGCGGTTTCCCGGCGCCGCGTGGCCTTTTGATTCAGGCAACGCCCAGTTCTTGATCGTGAACCTGGCGGTGGGCGGAAGTTGGCCGGGCAATCCCAATAGCAGCACTCCGTTCCCGTCCCAGACCTTGCTGGACTACGTGCGTGTTTACGCTGTCACTCGCTGACGTGGCGTCCTGATTTGAAAGTAGCGCCGACCTTCAGGTCGGCAGGTCCTGGCCTAAAGGCCAGCGCTACGAATTAGCTAAGGATGTTTTTACTCACTGACGTCCGCTTGACTTGTTCGAACGGCTCAGGTTATGTTTCTAGTTTGGCCCTGAGGCCAGAAATCTATTAGGGAGCGTGGCGGTTTGAAAAGGACCTTTCAACCTAATCGTAGGCGCCGAGCCAAGACACATGGATTCCGCGTGCGCATGAGGACTCCGGGAGGCCGCAACGTGATAAAGCGTCGGCGTCGAAAGGGTCGTCACAGCCTGACTCCATAAGAATACGTTTGACGTCTCAAACTTTTCCCAAGAGTTCCCGGTTGCTGCGTCGAGGTGAGTTTCGGCGAGTCTATGACGAAGGGCGTCGCCGCAGCGCCTCACTGTGCACGGTCTTTGTGCGGCCCAACGGCCTGCCTCAATCGCGATTGGGGGTCACCACGCCCGCGCGGCTTGGGAAAGCCGTGCTGCGCAATCGGCTAAGGCGCCGTTTGCGAGAGGTTTTCCGGCGTCACCGCGCACAACTGCCGGGCGGCTGGGACATACTGGTAAATCCACGCGAGCCGGTGGCGACAGTCCCGTTTCGGAGCTTGGAAGGAGAGTTGTTGCGGCTTTTCCCCAGCCAGCCGCCGCCGGGAATGTCCGAGGAGTTGCGTGCGAAGTGAAGTTCATTACGCTAGCTTTGATCAGGTTCTACCAGGCTTGCCTTTCTCCGGCCTTTCCGTCGGCTTGCCGTTTCTACCCGTCCTGCTCAACCTACGCGTATGAAGCCGTCGAAAAGTGGGGGGCCTGGCGCGGAATTCGTTTGACGCTTGGCCGACTCCTGCGGTGCCGGCCGTACGGGGGGCATGGCATTGACCCGGTGCCTTGAACCTTGAGAGGCTACGGCACAAAACTGGTGGTAGGGGTGGTTCGCGAACCGCTCCTAGTTGGTGACTCAGTTTTCAGTGGCACGGGCATTCCTTCGCTGCGCTCAGGACAGGCTCTGCCCGTGTACGGTCACGGCCAAGATGGCCGTGCCACATCAAAGCGAGTCACTACCCGCCTCTACATGGGCTGGGTTACGGTGTGTGATTGATAAGGGCGGTTCGCGAACCGCCCCTAAGTCGAGAGGACATAGGTGGACCAAGAAAAGCGGGTGCTGGCGGCATTCGCGCTCTCCTTTTTGATGCTCATGCTCTGGCGCGTGTTCTTTGTCAAAGAACCGCCCCCAAAGCCGTCGACCAAGCCCAATCCTGCCGTGGCCACCCAACCGGCATCTGAGAAGCCCTCCGCTGCCACTGCTGCTCCAAGCCCTCCCCTTCCTCCCACGCTGCCGGTTGTGGAAGGCGGCAAGGCGGAGGACATTGTCGTTGAAAGTGACCTTTATAAGGTGACCTTCTCCACGCGTGGGGCTGTAGTGGAGAACTGGATACTGAAGAGATATCGCGACGCCAAAGAAGCTCCCCTGGATCTCGTCGACGACGAGGCGTGCGGGAAGCTGGGCTTCCCCATGAGCTTGAAAATCGCCGATGGCGAACTGTCGAACAAGCTGAACTCCGCACTCTATGTGGGCACCCCCACCGGCACGGCGCTCGAGCCGCCCGTCAAGCTCGAGTTCAGCTACAGCGATGGCAGGGTGCAAGTGCGCAAGGTTTTCACGTTCGAGACGGGATATGACCTTCACGCCGAGGTGAGCGTCGTTGAAGGGGGCCACTACCGTCCTGTCGAGGTGATGTGGCCGGGTGGGTTCGGCGATCACTCCCTGGCGCCCGCGATCATCAATACCTATGCGACGGGTGTCTACGGCGCCATCGGGGATTTGACGACGGTGGCGCAACGGAAACTGAGCGCCGACCGGTCCATACCTCCGCCGCTTCAGCTCGCGGGCCTCGAGGACCGCTACTTCGCAGGAGTTTTCCTGCCCGACTCCCCGGATGAAACCTTCAATCTTGGCCGGCAGACCTGGACTCCAACGGATTGGAGCGGCAAAGATTCCGACAAACCCAGCCCCATGTTCGAGCAGTTAGGAGAGGAGAGGGAAAAGCCCTTGGCCTTTCGAATGTTCGTGGGGCCAAAGAATCTCGACGTGCTGCGCGCGCAGAACCCGCCACTGGACTCCCTGGTGGACTTCGGATGGTTTGCCTTGGTCGCCAAGCCTCTATTTCTTGGGCTGCGCTACATCTATGACCACTGGGCGCACAACTACGGCTGGGCGATCGTGATTCTCACCGTGTTGATCAACTTCGCCATGTTCCCGTTGAAGTTGAAGAGCATCCGTTCGGCGCAGGAAATGCAGCGCATCGCACCGCTGGTGAAGAGTATTCAGGACAAGTACAAGAACGTGAAATTCAATGACCCCAAAAAGGCGCGCATGAACGAGGAGATGATGAGCCTCTACAAGGAACATGGGGTCAACCCGTTGGGCGGGTGTTTGCCGATGGCGCTCCAGCTTCCGTTTCTTTATGGCTTTTATCGGGTACTCGACCTGCCCATCGAACTGCGTCATGCTCCCTGGATCTGGTGGATCAAAGACCTTTCGGCGCCGGATAAATTCCACCCCTTTGGGTTTCCGCTGCCCATTCTCCCCACGCTGATGGTCATCAGCATGTTCATCATGCAGAAAATGACTCCCGTGGCCACCACCGACCCCTCCCAGCAGCGCATGATGATGTTCATGCCGCTCGTCTTCGGCATCATGTTTTACAATTTTGCCGCCGGCTTGAACCTGTATTTTCTGACTGCCAATATTATAGGAATTATACAGCAATTGCTTATTAACAAATTGATGCCCATGCCCCAGACAGCTCCGGTCCCTGTGGCACGCTCGAAGTGAAAGGCTGGTCTTCGATGGACTCGCAGAATGGCGCACAGATTCCAGAGCATCCCCTCGACAGCTACGTCGAACCGATTAACGCGCTGCTGAAAAAGATCCTCCAGCAGGGCGGCTTCGCACTCTCCTTCGCAGTCCACCACCTGCCCCAGCACCCGGCAGAGGAGGACTCGCCCGAGTATGTGATCGACATTAAGGGCGCGGATGCCGACCTCCTCTTGGAGCGGAATGCAGCTCTTCTCGATGCCCTGGAGCACGTCGTTCTGAAAGCCGTGCGCTTACGGGAAGAACACCTGCGCAAGTTCGCCTTCGATTGCAACGACTGGCGGCGGATGCGTATTGAGGAACTAAAACTCACGGCGCAGGTCGCCGCAGAGCGCGTCCTGGAGAGCGGCGATCCCTTCGCACTCAGCCCTATGCCCCCCCGCGAGAGGCGAATCATTCACCTGGCGCTAAGAGACCGGCCGAACCTCCGCACCGTCAGCGAAGGCGTGGGGCCCGAACGCCATATCGTAATAATGCCCAACCGTTGATCGGGAGATCGTGCTATTGGTGATTGGTGATTTGCGATTGGTGATTGAAAAGCCCAATCACAGATCACAAATCACAAATCGCAAATTGTTCTCCGGATCTCCCGATTCCATGTCCCACGACGACACCATCGTGGCCGTAGCCACGCCGCCCGGCCGCGGCGGTCTGGGAGTGGTGCGCTTGTCGGGGAACCAGGCGGCCGATATCGCCACTGGCCTCATCCGCTTTCCCAAGTTGCCGCTGGAAATCCAGCGGGCCACCCTAGGCGAATTCTGCGATCCACAAGGCGGCAAAGTTCTCGACCACGTCGTGGTCACTTACTTCCGGCGCCCTCATTCCTACACTGCTGAAGACGTAATCGAAATCTCCTGCCATGGCGCTCCGGTGATTTTGCACTATCTGGTGGAATGCTGCCTCGGCCGCGGAGCGCGCGTCGCCGAGCCGGGCGAGTTCACCCTGCGGGCGTTTCTCAACGGGCGCATCGACCTGACTCAAGCGGAAGCTGTGCGGGATCTCATTGAGTCGCGTACGCTCTATCAGGCCCGCGTGGCCGCGCAGCAACTCCAAGGTTCGGTCTCGGCTCGCCTCAAGCCGCACAAGCAGGTTCTCGTCGAACTCATCGCCAGGCTGGAGGCCGGCATTGACTTCGCTGAAGACGATGTGGCCGTAATGGAATCGCAGGAAGTTCTGACTCGCATTGATCGCATCCGCGGCGATCTGGAGACGCTGGTGCGAGGCTACGAATTCGGCAGAATCGTTCGTGAAGGAGTGAGCCTGGCCATCGTGGGCCGTCCCAATGTTGGCAAATCGAGCTTGTTCAACCGACTGCTTAATGAAGAACGCGCCATTGTTACTTCGACGCCCGGGACGACCCGCGATCTGGTGTCCGAGACCGCCAGCATTGGGGGCATCCCTTTGCGCTTCGTGGATACGGCGGGCATCCGCCACACGGAGGATGAGGTTGAAAAGATCGGCATGGAAAGGTCCTTTCAGGCCATCGCCGATTCCGACTTGCGGCTTGTGGTGGTCGACGCTTCCGAAGGATGGACCGATGCGGACTCCAACTTGCTAAGCAAGGTTCAGGCACTCGGCGCTCTGCTGGTGGCCTGCAACAAATCCGACCTTCCCTCGAAAATCTCCAAGGCAGACCTGGAAGTAACCTCGGTTGTCTGGACTTCCGCCTTAACCGGCGACGGAATTCCCGAGCTGAAAGCCAGAATTCTGGAGATCGCCGCGCCCGCCCGCGGCCTGGGCACAGAGGGCGAATTCATTACCAACTTGCGCCATCAGCAGCTTTTGAAGGACTCGCTTCTGGCGCTCGCCAAAGCGCGCCAGTCGGCGGAGCAACTTGTCCCCCATGAGATGCTTCTGCTCGACCTTTATGAAGCCCTTCGCCCCCTGGATGAAATCACCGGCGCGACCTACGCGGACGACGTGCTGGATATCATCTTCTCGACGTTTTGCGTGGGGAAATAACGTGGGTAGCAGGTAATCCCCGCCGCAATGGTTGGGCACGTCCAGATATACTGCGAACAGAATCGGCAGCCCTCTCCCTTGGGGAGAGGGTGTCGCGCTCCGGCGCTTTCATCAGCCGGAGCGTGACGGGTGAGGGGTCGTTTCGCGACCACAGACAATTGCCTCCCGCCGATTGCACAGCAATTCTTAGAGGCCTTCCATCACGAACCGATTCGCAATGTGTAGCAACACTGGGCCAGCAGGGCGAAGGAAGTTTGGTCCGAGCCGGAAGTAACCCCTCACCCGTCCGGCGACGGCTGGAGAAAACGCCGTCGTCGGACACCCTCTCCCCAAGGGAGAGGGCAGTCTTCCCGATGAAGCTCGGCGAGACGCGGAATGGCTCGCTCGGCAATCTTGAAGAAGACAGGATCGATTTCAACCCCCACGCTATCGTATCCGACAGCCATCGCGGCCGCGATCGTCGAGCCGCCGCCCATGAACGGGTCAAGCACGACTCCTTCCCCCAGCGGAAGCGAGGCGCGAACGATCTGGCGCATGAAGGCTTGCGGCTTGAGAGAAGGATGCGGCGCAATGGCGCGCTCTTCGGGCCGTGTTGGCGCGGAGGGGATTACATCTTCGAAGGGCCGCTCGTGCGATCTTCGGCGAAGCCCGCCCGTTTTCCACTTGCGTAAGCTGTCCTGGACGCGCCCCTCACAGGGTTTGCGAAATACTCCCCACGGCTCCCAGCAGGATCGTGGCATCACCGTTACGCCGGCGAACTCGTCGTGTGCGTTCTTGGGCCTGTCCCCGCCGCGCAGAGTTTTCACCAAGCGAATAATCTCACCACGCTTCTCGAAGCCGGCGTCCATGAGAGGTTGATAAACAAGGTGCGAGAGAAGGGGATTCGTGGCAATCATCAAGTGCCCGCCCGGAACGAGAATCCGAACGGCGCTCTGGGCAAAGTCCAGGAAGAAACAGCGCAGCTTGTTGTGATCCTCCTCGGTCAATACGGTGAACCGCGGCACCGGGCTGCGTTTGCACCCGTCGAAAGACGGCGGGATGCGCCACACCCCGCCCCTGCCTTTTCGCAGCTTCTCTTTCTCGACTCGAGTGTACTCTTTCAGGCCATAGGGCGGGTCTGTCACGATGGCGTGGAAGGAATGCTCAGGATGCCGCTCCATCCAGGCGAGACAATCGTCGTTGAATAGGGTGTACCGGGCCATCCCGATTGAGGAAGATACGTGAAGAGACCGCGTTTTGGCAATGTGCGCGTGGATCCGCAAGCTCGGGATCGTTGCCAAGGGCGGCCACAAGGGCCGCCCCGACAACCGTTTCAAGCGGCTTATTTCACGGTATTGAATCGCTTCTCGATTTCGGCCCAATTCACCACGTTCCACCAGGCAGTGATGTATTCGACGCGGCGGTTCTGGTACTTGAGGTAGTAGGCGTGCTCCCAGACGTCGAGACCGAAGACGGGATACTTCCCTTCCATCACGGGGCTGTCCTGATTGGCGGTGGAATAGATATCAAGCTTTCCACCCTGCGCGGTCAGCCAAGCCCAGCCCGAACCGAAGCGGCCGAGGGCTGCGGCGGTGAATTTTTCCTTGAACTGATCGAAGCTGCCGAAGGTGCTCTGAATGGCTTGCGCCACGTGGCCACTGGGTTGTCCACCAGCTTTGGGCGCCATAATCTGCCAGAACATTGAGTGGTTAATGTGGCCGCCGCCGTTGTTGCGTACGGCCGTGCGGATATTCTCCGGAACGATGGCGCAGCCATTGGCCAGCAAATCCTCAACGCTCTTACCGGCCAGGTTGGGCGCCGACTCGAGCGCCTTATTCAAGTTCGTAACGTAAGTTCCATGGTGCTTGTCATGGTGAATCTCCATGGTCATTTTATCGATGGAAGGTTCCAGCGCGTCAAAAGCGTAGGGCAGCGGCGGAAGAGTAAACGGCATAGAAGCTCCTTTGTCTGAGTTTAGTTGTAAATACCTTGTCCCCAGTAAATTTGATGCATGGAGACAGACGAATGGCTCAGAAATAGGAGTCAGGATTCAGGAGTCAGGAGAAAACCACAATACAATAGACCATGTCGCACCGCGATGCTGTTGGCCCTACAGAAATTCTGACTCCTGAATCCTGAATCCTGACTCCTGTCTCTTGACTCCTGCTTTTGTGGCATAATTCCTAGTTTCTCAGGAGACGTTCATGCCGACGCTCGACATCGATTGGGCCCGAAGGCAGTTTCCCGCGCTTGCCGTTGAAGTGAACGGCAGGCCGGCGGTTTACTTCGACGGCCCGGGCGGCACGCAAGTCCCTCAACGCGTAATCGACGCGATGCGTGATTACTTGATGAACTCCAACGCCAACACCCACGGGGCATTTTTGACGAGCAGAAAAAGCGACGAGGTTATCGCGGAGGCGCACGCTGCAGTGGCAGATCTGCTGGGCTGCGATTCTGACGAAGTGATCTTCGGCCCGAACATGACGACTCTGACTTTCAGCCTCAGCCGTGCCTTGGGAAGAGAATTCGGGCCGGGCGACGAGATAGTGGTCACGCGTTTGGACCATGACGGCAATGTGGCGCCCTGGTGCGCGCTCGAAGAGCGTGGCTGCCGTGTGCGCTTTGTAGATATCAACCCCTCGGACTGCACTTTGGACATGGTTGACCTCGAACGGCAAATCACCCCGCGCACTCGGCTGGTAGCGGTGGGCTACGCTTCCAACGCCGTGGGAACCATCAACAATGTGCGGGAGATCACTCGCCTGGCACATGCCGCGGGCGCACTGGTTTACATCGACGCGGTCCACTACGCGCCCCACGGCCCTATCGACGTTTGCCGCCTCGAGTGCGATTTCCTGGTCTGCTCGCCGTATAAATTCTTTGGGCCGCATTCCGGAGCGCTCTACGGCAAGCGCGAACATCTGGCGCGTTTACGGCCCTACAAACTCCGCCCTGCCCCAGAGGAGAATCCCTTTCGCTGGGAAACCGGTACGCAGAACCACGAAGGACAGGCAGGCATTCTTGCTGCGGTCGACTACCTTGCCGAACTTGGCCGGCGTGCCTCGCCTTCAGTCAGTTCGCGCCGAGCAGCGCTACTGGCTGCGTACGATGTGATTCGCCCGTATGAACGCAGCTTGGCAGAACGCCTGATCAAGGGACTGCTGGCTGTTCCCGGCCTCACCTTCTACGGAATCAAGGAACCTGCGCGAGGCGCTGAACGCGTGCCGACGGTGGCGATCCGCATCGCGGGCTACACTCCGCGCGAACTGGCAAGCTACCTCGGTGAGCGTGGGATATTCACCTGGGACGGGAACTATTACGCGCTTAACCTGAGCGAGCGGTTAGGAGTTGAACCTACCGGCGGCATGTTGCGCATCGGCCTCGTGCACTACAACACGCCGGAAGAAGTTGACAGGGTTCTCCGGGCGCTGGAGGAACTGCGCTAGGCAGATGGGCAGGTCGGCAAATAGGCAGATCGGCAGACCGGGGATGAGCGGCAGAGCAACCGCATAGGACGGAGATCGACTGGTGATGGATGGATGACCTCCCCATCTGCCCACCTGCCCATCTGCCGATCTGCCCGCTGAAGAGGTGACTATGAATCGACAACGCATTACCCTTTTTGTGATTGTCGCAATTGGCGTTATTTCCACTACGACTCTTGCCGCTGAGCACTACGACGTCCTGGTTGAACGACGCGTCGCGGCCAAGATGCGGGATGGTGTCGTCCTGCGCGCGGACGTTTACCGGCCCAAAGCCGACGGGAAGTTCCCCGTTCTTCTGCAACGGACGCCCTACGACAAGCGCGAGGAAGTGGATTTTGGTCTTCGCGCCGCATCGCTGGGATACGTCGTGATCATTCAGGACGTGCGTGGCCGTTACAGTTCGGACGGCGAATGGGACCCGTTCAGGCACGAGTCGGCGGACGGTTACGAGACCGTGGAGTGGGCGGCTTCGCTCCCCTGGTCAAACGGCAAGGTGGGCATGTATGGCGGATCCTACGTGGGCGCCACGCAGATGCTGGCCGCGATGGCTTCTCCGCCGCACCTCGCGGGGATTCACCCCTTTGTAACTGCCTCAAACTACCATGAGGGATGGACTTACCAGGGCGGGGCATTCGAGCAGTGGTTCAACGAGTCATGGACATCCGGCCTGGCTCAAGACACGCTCAACCGCCGCGCGCGGGCGCGATCCAACGCGATGCACCGCGTCTTGAAGCTGCCACTGGCCTCTTATCCGCTATTCGATGCAGACGTGGCCGGCCAATCCACCAAGTCTCCCGGCGAACTGGCGTCTTATTTCGTCGATTGGCTGGACCATCCTAGCTTCGACGATTACTGGAAACAAGTGTCGATCGAGGACCATTTCTCACAAATCACTGTCCCCGTTTTTCACGTGGGTGCGTGGTACGATATCTTTTTGGGTGGAACCCTCAGGAATTACCTCGGAATCAAGGCGCGCGGCGGCAGTGACGAAGCGCGGCGGGGACAACGCCTGATGGTGATCACCGGCGGGCACGCGGGGGATGGCCCCCTCATCGGCGAAGTGGACCTCGGGCGTGACTCGGTAGTCAGCGATGAGGACTCAACGCTGCGTTGGTATGACTATCTTTTGAAGGGCGAAAAGAACGGGCTGGAAAGCGAAAAGCCCGTCAAGATCTTCGTTCTGGGAAAGAACGTCTGGCGGGAAGAAGGCGATTGGCCGCTCGCGCGCGCCCGCAGTACGCGTTATTATCTCCATTCCCAGGGCAAGGCGAACTCGCTCAGCGGCGACGGGACGCTCAGCACCACGGCGCCGGCCGGCGAGCATTCCGATCAGTACGTCTACGACCCCGAAAACCCAGTGCCCACTCGCGGCGGTCCGCTCTGTTGCGACACCGCGCACCTGGCTCCGGGAGCCTTTGACCAGCGTGCGGTCGAGTCCCGCGGCGATGTGCTGGTTTATTCTACGCCGCCCTTCAAGGAGGACTTTGAGGTCACCGGCCCTGTCAGCGTTGAACTCTACGCCGGCTCTTCCGCCGTCGATACTGATTTCACCGGGAAGTTAGTCGACGTTGGGCCGAACGGCTTTGCGCAAAATCTTACTGAGGGAATTTTGCGCGCTCGTTATCGCAACTCCCCGGAGAAAGTCGAGTTTATGAATCCGGGCGAGGTCTACAAACTCACTCTCGACCTCTGGGCCACATCGAATGTCTTTCTCAAGGGGCACAGGCTGCGGCTGGAAATCTCCAGCAGCAATTTTCCGCGCTTTGACCGAAACCTGAACACAGGCCAAGACCAAGGCCTCGGCACTCGCTGGGTGAAGGCTATGAATACGATTTTCCATGACCGCGAGCATCCCTCGGCGGTTGTGTTGCCCGTGATTCCATAGGCGGGCGGCAGGTCGGCAGGTGGGCAGATGGGCAGGTGGCGAACTGGGCAGGTAGGCAGGTAGGCAGATCGGCAGGTGGGGAAGAACTACTGCTGGCTGAGGCTGGGTGTCGTGCCGGCTGATTCGTTTTCTGCAGTGCTCCTAAGATTCGCTCGGCTTCCGGCCTCCCTATCTGCCCATCTGCCAACCTGCCCACCTGCCACGTTCAGCTTGACGGCAATTCCAGGGCTCGTCCATAATTCTCCTTTCCTCAGGTCCGTTCACTTCTCAAGGGGGCTTCTTCATGCCGGATGTTTATCGCAACTACGTGGCCGGTCAATGGGTCGAATGCAAAACAAAGAAAACCTTTCCCAATATCAACCCTGCCAATACCAGTGAGACGGTTGGGCTGTTTCAAGCCTCGGGCCCGGCAGACATTCAGGAAGCGTGTGAGGCCGCCGCGAAAGCGCAACCAGCCTGGGCGGCGATGCCGGCTCCTCTGCGAGGCGAATTCTTGTACAAGGCCGCGGAAATCATGGACAGCCGGCTCCAGAAACTGTCCGAAGAGATGACGAGGGAAGAAGGCAAAACGCTTCCCGAGGCGAAAGGCGAAGTAAAGCGGGCCATCAACATTCTGCGTTACTTCGGAGGCGAGGGACCGCGCCAGTTCAGCTACCAGATTCCGTCGGAACGCGAAAACGTTTTTTGCTACACTCTGCGCAAACCGCTGGGAGTCGTGGCCCTGATTACTCCCTGGAACTTTCCCAGCGCCATTCCAGCCTGGAAAATGGCCCCTGCGCTCGTGGCAGGAAACACCGTAGTGATCAAGCCTGCCTCGCTCGCTCCGCTCAGCGCGTACCGCATTGTCGAGGCGCTTCACGATGCGGGCATTCCTGCCGGGGTTCTCAATTATGTGACGGGAAGCGGCGGCTCAGCGGGCGACGCGCTGGTTGAACACCCTGCCATCCGCGCCGTTTCCTTCACGGGTTCTTGCGACGTAGGCAACGCCTTGTACGATAAGGTGACCAAGCGGCGGATTCGAGTTCAGCTCGAAATGGGAGGCAAGAATCCGACTATTGTGCTCAAGGACGCGGACTTGGATTATGCCGCAGGCGTACTGGTTAATGGAGCGTTCTTTTCCACCGGGCAGAAATGCACCGCTTGCAGCCGCGCCATCATCGAGAAACCCATTTACGAAGCTTTGGTCGAAAAACTGGTTGGCAGAACTAAGAAGCTTAAGGTGGGGAATGGCCTCGAGCCCGGCATCGAAATCGGGCCTGCGGTGGATGCTAATCAGCTCGAGACAGACTTGAAATACATCGAAATCGCCAAGCGAGAAGGGGCGCAGTTGCTCTGCGGCGGGAATCGCCTTACGGGCGGAGCGTACGACTTGGGCTATTTTGTGGAGCCCACTATTTTCGCCGGCGTCACTACGGACATGCGCATTGCCCAGGAAGAGGTGTTTGGCCCCGTACTGGCCTTGATGGTCGCGAACGATTTCGAAGATGCCATGCGGCTCGCCAACGGCGTTCGCTTTGGACTTTCCGCTTCCATCGTTTCGCGCGACATCACGCGCGTTCACCAATTCATCAATCGCATTGAAGCCGGTTTGATTACAGTCAACCTGCCCACCGCAGGCGTCGAATATCAGCTCCCCTTCGGCGGCACCAAGGAATCAAGCTTCGGCATGAGGGAACAAGGGCCGGCCGCGCTGGATTTCTACACTGAGACGCGAACCGTGTATCTGAAGTATACGCAGTAGCGACGTCCATTGTCCCTAGCCCGCAGGTGGCGCATACATCCTGACAAGAGAGCGTCAGGACGTATGCGCCACCCGCCAGATGAGGTGGAAGATGAAACAGACCCAACAATTCCTTGCCAAACTCAATCTGCCTGTGGAAGACAACCACGCGCTTTCGCCAGCCGGGAAAAAATTCAAGGATGGTGGAGACTACCGCTTCGAAATTCCCAGCGTCGAAGGTCCGCGCGTTTTTCGCGAGGTGTTGGAGGCCGCAAAAGAACTCAAGGTGCCGGTGCATCGCGTCAGCCAGGGAAGCGGCATCATGCTGCTGACCAAGGACGAGGTTCGCGAGATGGCACGGATCGGCGCCGCCGAGCGGATCGAGGTCTGCTTGTTCGTCGGCCCGCGTGCGCCGTTCGAGACCGGCGCCCAGACGGTATCCTCCGCAGGCAAGGTGATCGGCCTGCAACACCGCGGCGCGGACCAACTGGTTTACGCCATCGAAGATGTGCGCAAAGCATGTGACCTCGGCATTCGCAGCGTGTTGCCTGCGGATTTGGGCTTGATTTGGGTGCTCAAGAAGATGAAGGAGGCGGGTGAGCTTCCCAAGAATCTCCTCATCAAGAGTTCCGTCACGCTTCCTGCTGCCAATCCGGCTACGGCAAGGCTGTTTGAACGCGCCGGCGTCAGCACGCTGAATATACCTACCGACTTGAGTCCGGCCCAGATGGGCTCCATCCGGCAAGCGGTCGATATTCCGATCGACCTTTACATCGAAGTTCCGGACAACTTTGGAGGCTTCATCCGCTATTACGAGATGCCACAGATCCTGCGCGTCGCCGCGCCCGTCTACTTCAAGTTCGGACTCCGCAACGCGCCGGACATTTACCCCTGCGGCAAGCATATCGAGGACCTTGCTGCGAAAATGGGACGCGAGCGTGTCCACCGGGCTCGCATTGCCCTGGACATGATCGAGCAATACGCGCCGGAGGCTAAGATGTCGCCGCTGGGCAGCAACGATTTGGGAATTCCGGAAGTGTGAGGCTCCACTGCTTGTTTCCTGGAAGGCCTTTGGGGCTCAGGAAGAATCGACCGGCTGTCATCCTGAGCGAAGCGAAGGATGTCTGCAGTTAAGCTCGATATCAACGAGCCACAGACAACTGCGGAGATCCTTCGCTTCGCTCAGGATGACACCGTTGTATGTTCTCCTCGCCCTGACTACTCCCCGCCCTTACTCCCCCCCACCCTAAGATTTTGCATACCTTTGTCACGAATTTGCGTAATTATCTAGTGAGCAGGCAAGAACCGGAGGCGGAACGGCAGCGTGACCACCTCGACACTTGACGGATGCGGAGAAACGCTGGGCCGGCTGGCCAAGGGAGATGTGTCTGCCTTTGAGGACATCGTCAAGGAACATCAGTCTATGGTGTTCAGTATCGCCTATCACTTTCTGCATGACCGGAGCCTGGCGGATGAGGCAGCTCAGGACGTGTTCCTCCGACTGTACCAAAACCTGGCTTCCATCGTGTCACCGCAACATCTGGTTTTCTGGTTACGCAAGGTGGCTTGCCAGCGTGCCCTTGACATGGCCAGGAAGTTGCCTAAGACGCCGCCGGTCAGCCTTCAGGATATTCGAGAGCCCACAGCGGAGCCACCCGACAGAGATCCACTGCTCTCCGAGGGGTTGCGCCGCCTGGTGGCGTCTCTTCCGAAGGACGCGCGCGCTGTGATTATTCTCCGCTACCAGGAAGAACTTGAACTGGCCGAGATCGCCCAAATTCTCGATGTGCCGTTAAATACCGTGAAGAGCCGGCTCGAGAGAGCGCTAGGGGTCCTGCGGGAGAAACTTAGCCGTTGGACAGGGGGAGTTGCACGATGAATCCGTGGGAAGAAAGTCTCCGCGAGGCGCTCCGCCGCAAGGATGTGCCACCCGGCTTCACGAACCGTGTGCTGGCTCGAATCCGCGAACTGCCTGTGCGCGAGAAGAGACCTTGGTTCCGGTTCCGCGCCTTCATCGCCAGGCCTGCCCTCCGCTGGGCGGCAGCCGTGCTGTGCCTGGCCATTGCGGGCAGCGTGGCGTACCGGGAGCAGCAGCAGCGCCAGCGCCAGCAAGGCGAATTGGCCAGGATGCAAGTGAAGCAAGCTTTGCATATCGCCAGCGTAAAACTTAACGCGGCTCGGAAAATGGTCCGGGAGGTAAATCGAGGGACCGCTCAGAGCCGTCTATGAGAAATTGCGCAAGAAAAAATCGGGAGCTAATCCTATGAACGCGAGGAATAAGAAAATCCGCATCGGCGCCTTGGCAACATTTTTCGTGGCGATGCTTCTGGGCACGTTAAGCATGCCGGCCTTCGGGCAGAACCCCAGGCTGGATATCAAGAACCTTGAGGCGTTGTCGAAGAAAGCCTCCGAAGTCGTGGACGTCAACCTGGACGGGTCGCTGCTGAAGCTCGCCTCCAAGTTCATGACCGATGAGGACGACCGGGAGGCATTGGGGATCATCAAGAACCTCAAGGGGGTTTACGTAAAGAGCTTCACGTTCGAGAAGCCAGGCGACTACTCCCCGGCCGATGTGGAGGCGATCCGCAGTCAATTGCAGGCGCCCGCATGGTCGCGCATCGTGTCGGCGCGAAGCAAGCACGACGGCGAGAACGCTGAGATTTACCTGATGACGGCGGCGGACGGAGGAAGTGTCCTGGGAATGGCCATCATCTGTGCGGAGCCCACGGAACTTACCGTGGTGAACATTGTGGGACCTGTCGACATTGACAAACTGAGTCAACTCGAGGGCAAGATGGGCATTCCGCGCCTCGGGGAACAAACCGACGAGCCACGTCAGAAGCCGGAGGGGCACCGTGCGAAACCATAGGCCGTTATTAGCCCCAGCCGTCTTGAGCGTGGCGCTGCTGCAAATGCTGCCGGCTGCGGCAGGAGCCGGAGACTCGGAGTTTCACTCCCTCGTGGAGCGGATGTCCGACTACTACCAGAAGCGCCCCATGCGTCACATGGGATGGTTGAACTTCTTCGCCAACCGATTCACGCCCGGCGGCGTCAGCGACTTCCAGATGGCGATATTCGCCGACGTGGATGCCTCCCGGGCCCATCCGAGTGAGGACCTCGAGTCTTCCCTGGCAAGCCTCGTGGGACCGTTGTACCAGCCCTTTGTGAATGTCCACGATGTCCGCAGCGGGGAATGGACCTGCATCTACACGCGCGAGGCCGGAAAAGAGCGAATCGAAATGCTGATTCTTACAATCGACTCGAGCGATGCGGTATTGATGAAGATGCAGCTCAAACCTGAGGCGATGCGAAAGTGGGTGGAGGATCCCCTGGAAAGCGGCCGAAACGTCCGGCGCGGGGCTCAGGACGCTGAACGTGGCCAGCCGTAGATTCCACCACGTTGGCCGGGGCGGGAACTTCCCCGGCGGAAGGCGCTACGATTTCCTCGGCATGTGCACGTAAACGTAAATACCTCCCACTATCGTGAGCAACCCTCCCCACCACAGCGCAGGATGCAAATTCGCTAGCACGGTCGACGGTGGGTTGGAGAGTTCATAGATTCCTGTGGCCAGGACGATCACGCCGTAAATCAGCAGAATTATCCCAACAAAAAACCAGACGGGAATCATCCGGGGACCTTCTCTCATCGATAACCTCACGGAGCTGTCAGCCTTCAGCCATCAGCTTTCAGCAAGCCTCTCTTTCACTGTCATTCCGAGCGAAGCGAGCAATCTCGCTCTGCGCGCTGGTTCGGACAAACCAGAGCGAGATTCCTCGCTTCTCTCGGAATGACAGCCTGATCATACCGGCCTAATCCAAAATCGAAAATCCAAAATCCAAAATTACCAGAAGATCCACTGGAGCACCAGAAACACCGCAAAAGAGACCCCGGCCCAGAAGATGGGGCGTTTCCAAATGGGCAGATGTCCCTCGCTCGGGAGTTCCGTGCACCCGTAGACCAAGCCCGTCAATTCCTCGACTGGCTTGGGCCGAGTCAGCAGACTAACGACGATCGTGACGGTGGCGCACACAATCCACGACCATAGCGCCCGGTACATGTTTTCAGCCATATCCTTGGCGTGGCTCGAAAGGGCGATATAGGAGAGCATGCGGGGATCCGCCCTGACGAGAGCCCACATGCCGATCGAGGAGCAAGTCCCGCAGAGTAGTCCCCAAAAGCCGCCCGCCGGCGTAGCGCGCTTCCACAACATGCCAATTAGCACGGTGCCCAACAGCGGCGCGATAAAGAAACTGAAGAGCGCCTGCACGTAATCCATGATGCTGCCGAATTTCATCACCAGGTAAGCCGTTCCGATGCTGATCAAAACCCCCAGGATCGTGCACCACCGGCCCATCTTCACGTAGTGGTTGTCCGAGGCGTTCTTTCTGATGAAACTCCGATAGAGGTCGTAGGTCCAGACCGTCGCAAATGCGCTCGTGTTACCCGCCATGCCAGACATAAAACCAGCGATGAGCGCAGTGATTCCCAGCCCTAGCAACCCCGGGCCGCAGTAGCGCGCCAGCATGAGCGGGAGAACCTCGTTGTAACTGTGTTGCCCGGGTCCCACAGCGCTTTCCGGCAGCAATTTGAAAGGCAGCACGGCCAATCCCAGCAAGCCCGGGAGGATCACGATGAAAGGCACGGCCATTTTGAAGTAGGAGCCGATGATAGGGGCAAATTTGGCTGCTCGGATATCCTTTGCGGCCAGGATTCTCTGCACCACCAAAAAATCTGTCGTCCAGTAGCCGAAAGAAATCACGAAGCCGAGTCCGAAAACGATTCCTGTCCAATGGATGCCCATGGGATTGTCGGTGAAGCTGCCCATGGTGCGCCAAAGATGAGTGTAATCGCCCTGAGGGAAATTCTGGTGAATGCGCGCCACCAAGCCGGACCAGCCGCGAGCCTCGACCATGCCAAGTATCGGGATCAACAACGCGCCGAACCAAATCAAGAAGAACTGAAGCACTTCATTGAAAATGGCCGAGAACAATCCTCCCAGTGATACGTAGACTGCCACCGTAAGCGAGGAGACCCAGATGCTGAAATGGATATTCCAGCCCAGCACGACTTTCATGACCAGCGCCATGGCGTACATGTTGATGCCGGACATCAAGATGGTCATGAAGGTGAACATGAGGGCAGCGAGCCCGCGCGTCGATTCGCCGTAGCGCAAGCGCAAATAGCCTGGGACCGAGTGCGTTTTCGAGATGTAGTAAAAGGGCATCATGACGATGCCCAGGAAGAGCATGGCAGGAATCGCGCCAATCCAGTACCAGTGAGCCGCCAGGATGCCATACTGGTAGCTCGCCGCGGCCCACCCCATCAGTTCCAGCGCGCCTAGGTTGGCAGAAACGAAGCTCAGCCCAGCCACCCAGGCTGTCATCTCTCGGCCGGCAAGGAAAAAATCCTCACCGCTTTTGGTGAATCGCCGCAAATAGAAACCGATGCCCAGCACCATGGCGAAATAGACGGCGATGATGGCGATGTCCGGGGCATGAAGAGAAATCAGACGACTGCCGGCTTGTGGATCCGCGGCCAGCAGGGCGGGCGAGAAGAACGGCAAGGGATAGTTCATTAACCTACCTCTTGATCTGCGGTACGTCGCAATAACCGGAATTAGCGACTAGCGATTCACGTCAACTACTCTTTCCCGGGCTGTCCGTAAGTGGTGTGATAGCGATCCCACCATTTTTTGATTTCGCGCGGCGGCAAGGGTTTCGGCTTGCCCAGCAGCAAGGCAAGATGACACGTCTTAGCCACGTCTTCGACCATGACGGCGGCTTTCAGCGCGGCCCGCGGCGTGGCTCCGAACGCAAACACTCCGTGGTGCGCCAGGAGCACCGCGGGAGCCTTCTTACCCATATACTTAACAATCGCTTTGCCGATATGATCGGCGCGATTATCCACGTAAGGAATGCAGGGTATCTCTTCACCAAACTCATCCGCAATGGCTGTCAGATAAACAGGAAGGGACTTCCGCAACAACGCAAAACTTGTGGCGTAGTTGGAGTGCGTGTGGATGACGCCCCCAACCTGGGGGCAATGCTTGTAAATGTAAAGATGATCGGGGAGGTCCACGGAGGGGTTCCATTTGCCCTTGAGCTTGCGGCCGTCAAGGTCGGTCAGGACCATATCCTGCGGCCGCATGCGGTCGTAATCCATGCCGCTGGGCTTAATCAATACCACGCCCCGCTCGCGATCGATGCCGCTCGCGTTGCCACTGTGCATGGTTACAAGCCCGGCGCGATAAATCCCGAGGTTTGCCTTCCAGACTTCCTCTCGCAATTGTTCGATTCTTGACATACAGAAGAGTTATCAGTTGTCAGTGGTCAGTTCTCAGTCACCCAAGCTCAGCAGCCTACCGTTTAGGTGTCGTTCTACTCCTGACTCCTGACTTCTGACTCCTGACTCCTATGCAGCCACGATTTCTCTACGGAGCGCTTTGAGCCGCTTCATCACGTCGTTTTGACCACGTCCGAAGTAATCGTGCAGCGTCCGAAATTCCTGAAAAAGGCGATTATAAATCGTCTGGCTTGCGGGGTGCGGCCGGTAGGTTTCGCTCTGCAAATGCGCCATATGCGTGGCAGCTTCAGGAATCGAATCGTAGCCTCCGGCCTGATGGCCTGCCGCCGCGGCGGCGTGAATGGCGGCGCCCAAGGCGGAGCAGGTCTGAGGGTGTCTTGCCACTTTAATCTCGCGCCCCAGAACGTCGGCGTAGATTTGCATCAAGAGCTTATTCTTTGCCGGTAGGCCCCCGCAAGCCACAACCTCCCTGGTATGCAGACCCTCGGCATCGAAGGCTTCGATAATCTGCCGCGTGCCGAAGGCCGCAGCTTCCATCAAAGCGCGGAAAACCGCTTCCGGTGGCGTGGCCAGTGTTGCACCGACTAGCAGGCCGGTCAAGTCGGCATCCACCAGCACGCACCGATTGCCATTCCACCAATCGAGCGCCAGCAGCCCGGATTCGCCAGGCCGAAGCGCGCCGGCTTGCTTTTCGAGCCACGCTGTGAAAGGAAGCTTCAACTTTCTCGCTTGGCTTTTGGCGTAAGCCGGCACAGCGTGGTCGAAGAACCAGGCGAACATGTCTCCGCCCGCATATTGGCCCGCTTCGTATCCCCAATATCCCGGCACAATGCCGTCTTCCACTACGCCGCAGATGCCCTCAACAATCCGCCGCTCGCGACCCATCAGCATTTGGACGAACGACGTACCCATAACCATGGAGAGGGAACCAGGCTTGGTCACAGTAGTCGCAGGAATCGACGCATGACCGTCGGCGACGCCCATTGAAACGGGCGTCCCCTCGCGAAGCCCCGTGGCTCGAGCCCAGCGCGCCATCAGTCCGCCGGCCCGCGTGCCGAGAGAATAGAACTCCGTACCCACCTTTTCCTCGATCACATTCTCGAGGCGAGGGTGAACGGCCCGGAAAAAACCATGGTTGGGAAATCCCACTCCCTTCACCCACATGGCCTTGTAGCCTGCGGTGGAGTTGTTCCGTTTCTCTTGACCGGTCAGTTGCCAGACGATCCAGTCCGTACCCTCAATCAATCTGTCGGCCGCTTCGTAGACCTCCGGACTGTCATTGAGAATCTGCAGGACTTTAGCAAAGAACCACTCGGAGGAGTATTTACCGCCATACATCCGAATGAATTCTTCGTTTCGTTCTCGACCGATTTCGTTGATTCGATCCGCTTCCGGTTGTGCCGCGTGATGTTTCCAGAGAATGGCCCAAGCCAGCGGCACACGGCGGTACTTGGGGAGGAGACACAACGGCGTTCCGTCCTGAGTGGTGGCGAACACGGTGCAGGAAGTGAAGTCCGTTCCGAGGGCGATTACGTCATTCGCCTTAACGCCAGCTTCCTTGAGTGCCTTGGGGACACCCTTCTCGAGCACCAAGAAATAATCGCGCGGGTTTTGCAGCGCGGAATCTGGCTCGAGCTGCCTGCCGCCTGGCAGTTTTTCGTCGAGCACGCCGTCCGGATAAGGCACGACGGCTGCCGCCAGCTCCTCGCCGTCGCGAACCCGCACCACCACGACGCGGCCCGATTCCGTGCCAAAATCGATTCCGATGACGTACTTGTCCGTGGGCATTGGCGATTATTAGCTCTCAGCCTTCAGCTTTCAGCTCTCAGCAGTCAGTTGCGGCGGCGCAATGGGCGCGCAAAGGTTTTCATTCTGACTCCTGACTCCTGACTCCTGACTCTGACCTTCGCTCGTCACTACTCTTCCACGATTTCCCGCTTGAGCGCTTTCAAACGCTTCATAACGTCATTGCCGCCTCGACCGAAATAGTCGTGCAGCCTCTGGTACTCCTTGAAGAGCCGATTGTATACGGCGTGGTTTTGGGCGTTCGGCCGGTACGTCAGTTTCTGCACGTGCGCCATACGTTTTGCGGCTTCCGCGATGGTATCGTAGCCGCCTCCTGCACGCCCGGCAGCGACCGCGCCGTGCATGGCGGCGCCCAAGGCCGAGCAGGTCTGAAGCTGCTCGGCAAGCTTGATCTCGCGTCCGGTCACATCGGCGTAGATTTGCATGAGCAGCTTGTTCTTCTCCGGCAGTCCTCCGCAGGCTACCAAGTTCTTCACTTCCACACCCTTCGATTCAAAGGCCTCGATAATCGTCCGCGTGCCGAAGGCCGTGGCTTCGATCAAGGCGCGGTAGATTTCCTCAGCCTTTGTGGCCAGCGTCATTCCCACCAGGACCCCGGTCAGATCAACATCCACCAGCACGGACCGGTTGCCATTCCACCAGTCGAGTGCCAGCAGTCCCGACTCACCCGGCTTCAGGGCGGCAGCGCGCCTCTCAAGCACGACGGCGAAGGGGATCTTCAGCTTGCGCGCTTCCTGGTGGATGTAATCGGGCACGCCGCGCTCGAAGAACCAGGCGAAGATGTCGCCCACGGCCGATTGCCCGGCTTCGAATCCCCACAGGCCGGGAACGATTCCGTCTTCCACCGTACCGCACATACCCTCCACCATCTGTCGTCCCGTACCCAGTACCATGTGGCAGATGGAAGTCCCCATGATCATTACCAGAGAGCCGGGCTGGGTCACCGTGCAAGCGGGCACAGCGACATGCGCGTCGACATTGCCTACCGAGACAGGGGTACCCTCCCGGAGCCCTGTCTTGCGCGCCCAGAAAGCAGTAAGCCCACCCGCCTTCTGGCCGAGTGGATAAAAGTCCGCCCCGACCTTCGACTCGATGACGTTTTCGAGTCGCGGATGTAGAGTGCTGAAGAACTCGTCGGAGGGAAATCCCTTGCCGCTGACCCACATGCCCTTGTAACCGGCCGTGCAGGTGTTCCTCTTCTCTTCCCCCGTCAACTGCCAGACAATCCAGTCGGCGCCTTCGATGAACCGGTCCGCGGCATCGTAAATCTCTTCGTCCTCATTGAGGACTTGCAAGACCTTGGAGAAAAACCATTCGGAAGAATACTTGCCGCCGTAGATTTGGATGAAGTCTTCGTTTCGTTCCCGCCCCACTTCGTTAATCTGGTTCGCTTCCGGTTGCGCGGCGTGGTGCTTCCACAATTTTACCCAGGCGTGCGGGCGCTTGCGGTATTGCGCAATGAAGCTGAGAGGTGTGCCGTCGCTCTTGGCGGGCAGCGGCGTTGACGCTGTGAAGTCCGTTCCAATTCCGATCACGTCCTCGACCTTGACCGCCGCCGCTTTCAGGGCCTTTGAAACTCCCTTTTCGATGACCAGGAGATAATCTTTGGGATTTTGCAAAGCCCAATCGGGACCTAGACGTGGCCCCCCCGGTAACTTTTCGTCGATCACTCCGTCGGGGTAGGGGATCACTGCTGAGGCGACCTCCTCCCCGTTGCGGACCCGGATCACCACTACGCGTCCCGATTCTGTTCCGTAGTCGATTCCCAGCGCGAATTTCTCATTGGACATAGAAGCCTCGCTTTGAAACGTCGTAGGTCGAGGTGCCGGGAACATGCCCGGTGGCCTCGGCAGGAAGGGCAATTAAAATGTAAGCGCTTACCGTACGGGATTCTTCAGTCTCTGTCAAGTGTGGCGAAATCGAGGTGGTGTCTCAGTTCCCCGTGGCACGGGCATCCTGCCCGTGCATGGTCACGGCCAAGATGGCCGTGCCACGTCAAAGTGAGTCACTACTGAAATCGAAGGGACGGTGCCGAGGGAAAGAGTCGATGCTGACGAAGCAATCGTCGTTGACGGCCGCCCTACACGGGGACGAGGCCCAGTTGGTCCGCGATGCCGCGCATGGCTTCAATGCAGAAGGTGATGTGTTCGTCAAGAGGCACGCCCAGTTCCTCGGCACTCTTGATAATATCCTCGCGGCTGACGGAGCGAGCAAAGGCTTTGTCTTTCATCCGCTTGCGAACCGATTTGGCCTCGAGCGTGGCGATCCTGTCGGGCCGGACCAAGGAGCACGCCGTAATGAACCCGGCAAGCTCGTCACACGCGAAGAGGACTTTGGCTAGAAGAGTATCGCGCGGTACGCCGGTATACTCAGCGTGGCCGAGAATGGCGCGCCGGATTTCCTCCGAAACGCCTTTTTCTTTCAGGATCTCGCTTCCCATCAGCGGGTGGTCCGGCGCGTTCGGATAGACCTCGTAATCGAAGTCGTGGATCAAGCCCACCACGCTCCACTTCTCCTCGTCCTCACCGAACTTCCGAGCATAGGCGCGAACGCACGCCTCCACGGCCAGCGCATGCTTCCGCAAGTTCTCGTTCTTGGTGTATTCGCAGAGAAGATTCCAGGCTTCTTGGCGATCCATCTGGTGTGACCCCCGCAACGGGTAGGTAGCAGGTGGTAGGTCGTATGTGGGGAAACTCCAGCGTCTGGCTCTGACCCAGGCTACTCACGTGCCTTTCATAGAGTTCCCACCTACCGCCTACCACCTACCACATGCCAGCTAGAAAATGTACTTCAGTCCCAACTGAATCTGCCTGGGCGGCTTATTGCCGTATTCGTTTGCCGACTGCACGATGCCGAGCGCCGACGTGTCGAAGGTTCGACCAGGAATATCAAAGTGGGGAATATTGAAAAGGTTGAAGAACTCGAAGCGGATTTCGAGTCGTCGGCCTTCGTGCCGGAACGGGATTTCCTTCAGCATCGAAAAGTCCAGGTTATTGAGTCCCGGCCCGATCAAGGCGTTTCTGCCCTCAGTGCCCAGAAGCGGGTTCAGCGGACTGGCAAAGGCACAGGGATTGAACCAGTCATTCGGCGTGTGAACCTGAGCTGGGGCCGAACATCCCGGGTTTGCCGCCACGGCTCCGGCCTTATTCGGGTCGCCCACCAAGTCCGGCCGGTAGGGGACTCCGAATGAGGTAATCGATGTTCCCGCCTGTGAAGCCGGCATATTCACCGTAAAGGGACTGCCGGTTTGCATGGTGGCAATTCCCGCGGTTTCCCAGGAACCAAAGATGTGGTTGAAGAACCCGGGATTACCCAGCCACTTTCGCCCCGGCCCAAACGGCAGGTCGTAGAGGTAGCTCAGGACAAAGCGCTGTTCCACCTGGAAGTCGGAAAGTCCACGGTCAAGACGGAAGTCATACGAATCCTGCGGCACGCCCGAGCCGACGCTGCCGCTGAACACGGCGGAATCGTCGTCGATGGATCGCGACCAGGTGTAAGCGGCGAGGAAAGCCATGCCCTCCCTTACCCGTTTCTCAGACCGGAACTGCAGAGCATTGTATATGCTGTTGGCGCGGGGTTCCACCACCAGGATGGAATTAAACGACGGGTAAGGAGTGGCCTGGGTGAGGGGGTTCTCTTCGTTCATATCGCGAGTGGCGGGAAGATGCGTCCCCTTGGTACCCACGTAGGCCAAGTCAATCATCCAGTTCGGCTGAAGTTCGTACTGAAGGTCGACGTTCCAATCGAGCATCGAGGCATCTCGAAATTTTGGGGAAACGAAATTAGCCTGCGGCTCGGACAATCCCGGCTGGTTTAAGATGTTCTGGATGACCAGGCCTCCGGTCGAGTTCTGGAGTAGGGCGGAAATATCCACAAAGGGAGGGTTAAAGCGCGGCAGTATGTTGAGATTGAGAATGTTCTCATCATAGAAAATGCCAAAGGCGGAGCGAACAACAAAGCGTTCCGTCTTCAAAGGCCGCCACGCAAATCCGATGCGCGGGGCGAAATCGTGCAGGTTCTTGCCATAGGTGGCCCGCGGAATCCCGTCTGTGCCGGCCTGAATGAAGGCGCAGTTAGGGTAACTGGGAAGCAGGGCGTTGCAGATTTCCGGATTAACGGTCAGATCCGGGACGCTGAAGCGATTGTGGATTTCGACGGGTGGGCTGTTGAATTCCCACCTCAGGCCGACGTTCAAGGTAAATCGGGGTAGAACACGGATGTCGTCTTGCACGTAGACACCGAGGCCGGTGGTGCGCAAACCGTTGTTAGTATTGCCCGATTCGGTCACGACGTAATCGGGAACTCCCGCCATGAGTTGGGCCAAAGCTCCGACTTGCGGCGCGCAGTTGGTGATTCCGCCGGGGCAGATATCCGCCGCTTGCGGCGGCAACACGGGCGCCAAAGCCTGCGCCAGGCCCATCGCGGTTTGCCCCTCGAAGAACCAATCCCCGCGTGAAATGAAGTCCAGGTAAGAATTCAACTGGAAACGGCGAATATCGGTTCCAAACTTGAATTGGTGGCGGCCGGTGTTCCAGGCAAGATTATCGGCAAACTCGTAGGTATTGTCGTGCCGGTCCTGGGGGTAGTTCACTGGCTCCCCGATACCGTCGAAGCCATAGATATTCACATTCGGGTATCCCCAATCCACGGGGTTCGAAGAAGTGGTCGGAAATCCCAATTGCTGGCTCACGTTGATGCCGGAGTCCTGCTGAAAATCGGCTGCCCGCAAGCGGTTGAAACCCAAGCGAGCTTCGTTGATCCAATGTGGGTTGAAGACGTGGGTCCAGGTAAAGCCGGCGTTCTGGCCTCGGTTAACGGCAGTGACACCATATCCAGGCAAGTTCGTAAAGGCGTTGACGGGGTCAAAAGGATTGAAATTGTTCTCGTTAAAAAGCGAGTAGTGAGCAGAAAAGGTGTCGTGGGCGCCAGTCTGGCGGTCGAGTTTGATGGTTGCCAGGTCGAAGGTGTTCTGGATCACCGGAGCGGAAACGAAGGTGTTGGAATCGGCCAGGTCAGGCACGGCGACGTTGGCGGCCGGAAGGAGGTTGAGTGCGGCCATCCCCGCAGGGTTCGGCTGGTATCCGACACTCTGCATGATGCCGAAGAAAGCCTGGGCTTCCGCCAGGTCCACAGCTTGCGAGGGCACCGAAGCTTCCCGCGTGGTAGCCTGGCGTAGGCGCAGCCCTTCGTAGGAAAGGAAGAAGAAGGTTTTATCCTTTTGGATCGGGCCGCCCAATGTCCCGCCAAACTGGTTGCGATCGAGGCGCGGAATGGGCGCGCAGGTGCCCTCCACGGACTCAGGCGTGCAATCGGGCTGATCGAAGAAATTCTTGGCGTCCAGGTGGCGGTTACGAACAAAATCAAACCCGCTTCCGTGGAACTGATTTGTGCCGCTCTTCAATATCACATTGATTTGCGCGCCGCTGCTGCGCCCGAATTCAGCCGAGTAATCGCTGGATTGCACCTTGAATTCCTGGATGGCATCAACGGATGGCAGCACGCTGTATTGGTTGATATACAAGTCGTTGTTATCCACCCCGTCAAGCAGGAAGTCGTTCGACTGCTCGCGCGCGCCGTTGACGCTGATGGCGCCGCCCTGGGTAGAATTCTGCGAGCCTTGCACCGGCAACTGGCCGCCCGGGACAAGCAGAGCAAAGGTGAGAAAATTCCGTTCGTTCAGAGGCAACTCGCTCACCTGTTTGCGCTCGATGACCTGTCCGAGCGTCGAGGTGTCGGTCTGGACCAGCGGTACGGTCTCACTGACTACGACTTGTTCGCTGGGCTGGCCGATTTGCAGCACAAAGTCGGCGCGCACGGTCTGGTCAACGTCCAGATTGATGTCGCTATGGACACTGAGCCGGAAAGCGGCTTTTTCTGCTGTGACCTCGTACACTCCCGGAGGCAAAAGCGGCACACTGAAATCTCCGGCCTCGTTGGTCAATACTACGCGCGTAGCGTTTGTCCCCTGGTTGCGAACTGTGACCTGCGCTTTCGGAATTACAGCGTCGCTGGGATCATTGACCGTCCCAACGATGGTTCCTGTAGGCCCAACGGCAAGCGCCGGCCCTGATACCAGGCATGCCAGGCAAAGGGCAAGGACCAGACGTCTAAAAGACATAATTCCGCTCCTAATGATTTATTCGCAATGCAAACAACCACTGATCCGTAATCCGATTGGATGCCCCGAACGCATCCGCCCGTTGCAATAAGTTAACATGATTGATCATTTTTGTAACCTCCCCAAGGCTCCTCAAGTTGCCCGCACAAGGCTCGTACCTATTGTCCTCCGCTGCCGGCTGAAGCGACTAGACTCACTTACGTCAATCGACAGCACTACGGAGGGCGTGTATGCGACACTCCCTGCTAAAGGAAAGCAGCTGCTCATGTCCGTCTGCTCACGGACACCCAGAAACCACGAAATGTCATTCCGAGCCCTTCGCTGTCATCCTGAGCGCAGCGAAGGATCTCGCTCTGGGTGCTCAGGGTAAACTCCGCGAGGAATCTCGCTCTGCGTCGGGCAGACTGAACCAAAAAGACCAGAGCGAGATTCCTCGCTTCGCTCGGAATGACAGCGCATTTCAAGGCAGATTAGGCGGGTTTGCTGGCGGGGCTTAGGCGTAGCGAATCTGGACTTTGGCGTGCAGGGGAATCAAGGTGTAATCAAATTCCGTCAATCCTTCATCTTTCTCGGTAATCACTAGAAGGTATTTCCCAATTTTGGCAATAAGGCCGGTGGAAGTAATCTTCGAACCAATGTACTGGCCACCCTGACGCATTGCGTCGAAGTCAGGCAGCTTATCGCGGCTGGCCCCATGTGCGTCTTCCCAATCGACTTCTCCGTGCCGGAATCGTACCCCGTTGATCACAACGCCCTTCGGCTTTGGCATATTTGGCTCCCTGAATTTGCTGCCGCAAGGCGGCAGGGCCCCTTAGAGGTCCAGAATGCAAGGCTACAAGGCATTGGCAAAGCTTGCAAGCCCTTTGTTTTCGCGGCGTCCTAGTTTGACGTAACGCCGACCTTCAGGTTGGCAACCGCTTCAAATGCTGGCCTAAACAGGCTGCGGAAGAACGCCCTTTGTCTGTCATACTGATGAGCCGCAGGCGGTCCTGAGCGCAACGAAGGAAGGATCTCCGTAGTTCGTTGAAATTACAACCGCTGAGAGTCTTCCTCTTCGCTTTGCTCAGAGTCAGAATGACAGTGTCCAGGCGTTTTCCCGCGACCTGAAAGGCCAGCGCTACAAGCGAAATCAGGACCTTACCGTTTTCGGCATCTACGAGCTAAAAGACCTCAATATCCAATTCTCGGCCAAATACCTGGCGGAAATAAGCCTTTTCCTTGCTCAGCATCCAGACTTCCAGGTCGGCGTTGTCCCTGGCGGTGAGTTTAAGCATGACGCGCTCGCGATACACTTCCGCAGTCACATCGACAATGCTGCCGGGGCTGCCATGGCTCATCGCATTAGCGAGGCGCAGGAGCGCGACGGCTTGCGGGACAAGTTCCTCGTCCTCTTTATCGAGGGCCTTCATCGGGCCATCGGCCGGAGTGGGTCGGGTTTTTCCAAGATAGCGCGCAATGGCGGCGATGCTCAGCCGTTGTTGGGGGTTGAAGCCGAAGATCTCCGAGTTGGCGATCAAGTAGTAGGTGTGGCGGTGTCGGCCGCTCCTGTTAATGAACGTGCCCACTTCATGCAGCATCGCGGCCGCGGAGAGCCAGCCTGCATAGTCGGGCGGCAGCGCGTGCACATGGCGAAGTTGATGGAAGAGTTGCTCTGCCAGGCGGCGGACTTCCTCCGCCCTTTTGAGGTTCACTCCGTACTGCTTGCACATGGCAAGCAGGGCGTCGCGACGTTCTGCCTCAACTTGCTTGCGCGGAATCGTGGCACGGTCGTGGTCCGCCAGCATTTGGGCCAGCAGCCCATCCCGAAGCCCCAAAGGCGAATATCGAAATCCAGGCAGGTTGCAGCGCTCCATAAGCTCGGCAAAGACATACGCTCCCGCCACAATGATCTCCGCGCGGCGGGGTCCGATTCCGGGCACTTTACTGCGGCCCTTCCCGTCCAGCCTCGCCAAGCGCTGCGCGAGGCTCAAGATGACGGCGCGTGAGACTTGCCCGGCCCTCGCCCTGAAGTCTCGGGGCGTGGCCGCCTGGACCGCATCGGAAAGCGCCGCAGCCGTCCCCGAAGTGGCTACCACATTTCTCAGCTTGGCGCGGGCAAGTCGCTTGCGAACCCGTTCCAACTCCTCCCCAATGCTTCTTCTGAGCCTCTGAACCTCCACCGGGCGGGGCGGATCATGGGGAAGGAATTCCCCGGTCAGGCGCACCGCCCCCAGAGGCAGGCTAACCATCTCGCGAATGTGCCCTTTGTCGGAGAGCGTCAGTTCGCAACTGCCTCCCCCGAGATCGATGAGCAGTGCCCGCGAGCCGCCAAGCGCGCTGTTTGCCAGAACTCCCAGGTGGATCAGGCGCCCCTCTTCCAGCCCGGAGATTGTTTCCACTTTCCAACCAGTTGCCGAATGTACCCAGGCAATGAACGCCGCCGAGTTGGGTGCGTCGCGGAGAGCGCTAGTGGCCACTACGCGCACCTGGTCGACGCCAAAGTCCTGGGCCTGGCGGTAGAAGCGCCGCAGCACCTTCACCGTGTCCTCCATAGATTCCGGTGAAAGTGTTCCGAAACGGAACGCTGACTCGCCCAGGCGCGTCACCACTCGGTCTTCGTGAATTGTTTCAAGACGGTGGCGAACGACGCGCGCGATCTTGATGCGCACTGAATTGGAGCCAATGTCGACCGCAGCAAATATCCGCATGTTCAAAAGGCAGGCGCACGCCGGAGGTGCGCCCTGGAGGGGCACGCCATGGCGTGCCCCTACAGATCCCGTGGCACGATCCTCAGTTTCCGCATTTTAGATTGCAGGGTGGTTCGCTTCAAGCCAAGCCGGGTGGCGGCGCCACGCGGGCCGCCCACCACGCCATTCGTCTCCCTCAGCACCCGGACGATGTGCTCGCGCTCCGCCGACTCCAAGCTGAGATTGGAAGGAGCTTCCGAAGGCTGTTTCAATTCTGCCACGGGCACGCGGAGTTCCGGCCCCGGGGAGAGAATCACCGCCCGCTCGATCAGGTTTTCGAGTTCCCGCACGTTGCCTGGCCAATGGTAGAGCGCCAAGGCTTCCATTTCCTCAGCCGAAATGGTTTCAATGCGGCGGTCCATCTGTCGCGCGTACTTCTGCACGAAATAGCGCACCAGCAAGGGGATGTCTTCGCGGCGCTCGCGGAGGGGTGGAATATGGATGGGGAAGACGTTCAGGCGATAGTAAAGGTCGACTCGAAAAAGCCCCTCTTCCACCATTTGAGCGAGGTTGCGGTTGGTGGCGGCCACCACTCGAACATCGACCCGGGTGGTGCGGGTGCCCCCCAACCGCTCAAACTCTTTTTCCTGCAACACACGCAAGAGCTTGGGCTGAAGTTCAAGGGGAATATCGCCGACCTCGTCTAGAAACAGGGAGCCGCGATGCGCCAGCTCAAAGCGGCCGATCTTCTGCGCGATGGCGCCGGTGAAGGCGCCTTTTTCGTGGCCGAAAAGCTCGCTCTCGAGCAGGCCCGTGGGGATGGCCGCGCAATTGATCTTCACGAACGTGCCTTCCCGCCGCCGGCTCAGGTCGTGGATGGCGCGAGCGATGACTTCTTTGCCGGTTCCCGTTTCCCCCAGAACCAGCACCGTCGAGTCGGTGGGCGCAACGGTCTCCGCCTGGCTCAGCGCCCGCTTGAGCGCCGAACTTTCGCCAACCACTTCTTCGAAGTTGTGATCCGTGCGGATCTCTTCTTCCAAGTAGAGTTTTTCCTCCGCCAACTTATTCTTCAACTCTGCGATCTCGCGGTAAGCCAGCGCGTTTTCCACCGCAATGGCGATCTGGTTGGCCACCTGCGCCAGCAGGCCGATGTCATCCGGTTGGAACGCACCCTCGGTGAGGGCGCCCACGGCCAGGACCCCAAGATCGCGAGTGGAAGCGAACAGCGGGAGCACACAAGTGCACTTCAGGCCTTCGGCTGCGGCCAAGCGGCCAATAGGGGACTTGAAGCGCTCTACGTTTGACGCGTCGACCAGCAAGGGCTTGCGCGTGGCGAACACCTCGCCACCCGCCGAGCCCTCCAAGGGAACAGCCATTTCTTCCTGGATGAATCCTTTGCCCTCCGGGAAATCCAAAGCCGTCAGACGCATTTCATTTCTGGCCGGATCATAGAGAGCCAGAGCGGTGTAGTCGTGGCGTATCACTCGACGCAAGCACGTCGCGATCTGCTTCAGGAGTTCGTGCAGGTCGAGATTGGAAACCAGGGCGTTCGTGACTTCCAGGAGCAACCGCAATCGGTCACGTTCCCGCGAGAGCTGCTCCTGATAAACCTGGGCATCCTGAAAGTTCAGAGCGTTGTCGACAGCCACGGCGACTTGCGCCGCCACTTGGCGCAGGAACTCGAGGTCAGCCTCGTCGTAAGCCCCCTTGTTCACCGACCCGAAGGCCAACGCACCCACGCGCCGCTGAGCCGTGGTGAGAGGCAGCAGGCACAGCGATTTCATGCCTTCCTTACGCAGCAACTCCACGTTGCGGGGAAAGCGCGTCTCAAATTCCAGGTCGCTGACCACCAGCGCTTGCTGCTGTTTCCAAACTAGCTCGTGGGTGGCCTCTTCGATGGGGAATTCGAACCCTTCCTTTACCTCCGTGGGAAGCGAGCTTTCTAAAACGTGGATCCGCACTGTGTTGCGATCCGAGTCCGGCAGGGTCAACCCGATGAAGTCGAAGGCAACCAGCCGATGAAGCCGTTCAGCAATGGCATGGAAGAGCGCCGGGAGCTCCCGATGCGTGGCAATAGACTCCGAAATCTCGAGCAAGGCGCGATACTGTTCAACGGCGGAAGCCCTCTCGAGTTGGGGTCCGGCTGCTTGATCCATGGATTGGAGCTTAGCATTGTGCCGTGCGTTGGCTCAAGTAGCGGCGAGGGAACTCGGGCGCTGACGGGCACGTATCTCCGTTCGTGAGCAAAACTAATCTGCAAATCGAAACTCCGCAATGGCTGATTCTGCTCGCAGGATGCTGTTTCATTTTGGTGCTGGGCGTTTCGGCCTTCTGGGAGGCCGACATCCGCTGGCTTCACTTCTTTCAGGCGTGGATGTACATTGCCGCAATCGTGTTGGGCTGCCGCCGAAATCCGTGGGGATACTTTATCGGGATCTCCGCCGCAGGCCTCTGGGACTACGCCAACATATTTGCAACAACTTTCGTTTTCAACGGCCTCGAACAGCTGCAACTGTGGATCCACACCGGGCGCCTGGCCCGGCCCGACCTCCTCATCGCGGTGCCCGCGTGGTGTTCAAATCTGGCCGTCATTATCGGGTGTATTTGGGGGTATCTCCGGCTGCCCGGAAAACGAGTGGGCGATGCGGGTAGGCTCGTGGTGACCTTCGCTCTGACCACTGCATTTTTCGCTTTAGACATGGCCTTGTTTCAGCCTCGATATCTCGGCATTTTCCCTCGCCTGTTGCACCCCCATCTGCCCTGAGACTGCGACTTTTTCCCCAGCTCTTCAGCCGTCGAGTGGCTCCGGGCCGCCAGTGCGCTCTCAGCAGTCGCCACTCGCGCGGATAGTTAACAGCCGCCTTTCCATTAAGTTGCCGGGGAAACTTGTTCAGGCTTGCATTTTTGGCCGACGGCGTGCTCCACTCATAACCAAGCTATGGCCACTCCCCCAGAAGCCGTCTTCCAGCCCACAGAAGTCCGAACCCGCAAAGGGCGGAAACTCGACGTGCGGGCGTACGCATCCGAGGACTTCCCGACGCTCGTCGAAATGTATGCGGGCTTCGAGCCTAAGCGCGTGGCCCAGGGCCTGCCTCCGCCGGACGTTCCGCGCATTACCCGCTGGCTCCAGCAGCTTCAAAAGAAGTCTTGCCAACTGCTGGCATTTGACGGCAAGAAGATTGTCGCCCACGCCATCCTTTGCCCAATCCGCCAACCCGAAATCGAGTTCACCATCTTTGTCCATCAGGACTATCGAGAGGAAGCGCTGGGAACCGCGATGAGCGAGTTGTCGCTGGCCTGGTCGCTCGAGATGGGGTTCAGCAAGGTTCTTCTCACCACAGAGTTTTCCAATTACCGCGCCATCGGCCTCTTCCGTAAACTCGGCTTCCACACTTCCAGCAGCTACGGCGATGAGTGCGAAATGGTGGCCGATCTTTCCGCCGAATCCAAAGCCAAAGCGGCGTGATCAATCCAAACTTGGGCAGGTAGCACAGGCACTCTTGCCTGTGCTTGTGAGGTTCAGTGACGTTTACCGCCGCACCGAACGGTGATCTTTGCGAGCCGGAGCAGGCGCTGTGCGGCGCGAGCGCGCGGGACGCGGCTTTGGCAGGGCTGGGGGTTCAGGAAGTCGCATAAACTTTTCAGGACACAACAGGCTGGCTACCGAAATGTCCTCGTCGATGGCCTCCCAGTGAACGCCGATCCCGCCCCCGATCAACTCCCACTCGTTTCTCTCTTTCGGAGTGGCATCCAACAACCTCGGGAACCAAACGAGGGGAACGGACACGCTGCGTCCATCGTCCAAAATAACCGTCAGAGCGTCATCGGAACAAGAGACCTCGACCGCCAGGGCTTCACTGCTGTCCGCTGAAGTAGGCATTCCCCTACGCCGTCTCCTTTTCCGTCGCCTCAATGACGGGAGAGGTAACATCGCCCACGATCTCCATGGCGTTTGTCATCGACCCGAGCCAGTCTGCCTCCTCGGCAACCGGCTCTGGCGGAACTATGTCAGCTATGGGTTTACCAAGGCGGGTGACGCGAATCGGCTTCTTGGTCTTGCGCACCTGTTCGAGTAAGGCCAAGCATTTGGTTTTGAATTCGGCGACGTCAACTTCTTGCATGGACTCCCGTCCACCTTCGAGAATTAGGGCAAAGGCTGGGGTGCAATGGACCGTCCACAGGAGGATTACAGAGATTCTTCGCCCTCAATGAAACGGCGGCCTCAGAATGGCACTGCGCGTTTCACTGCTGTGCTGTCCTCGCACGTTCTTGCATGTAAGCCCGGAGCAGGGCGTTGATGCGGGTCTGGTAGCCTGGCCCCTGTCGCCTATACCATTCAAGCACGTCGCTGTCTACTCGAATCGTGAGTTGCTCTTTGCGCGGCACGGGCTTCAGGCCGCGCCGCACCACCGCGCGGGCAAACATATCCGGCGTTACTTCCGGGGTGTCAGAAAAATCGATTTGCTTGTCCGTCATCGTGTCGACCCGCTTCCAGTCAGTCCGCGATTTCCTTGAAATAGCTGGCTTCTTCATTCTTCGTCGCCTTTCGAACCGAGATAATTCGGATTACTTCACTGATCTCGGTATGCGCCACAGCCACCACACGACCGCGTAACAAACCCAATGTGATGAACCGGTGCTCGCCGTAATCAAACCGGTCATCCAGAATCGTGACTCTCGTTCCTGCAAACAAGCTCTCAATCCCGATGAAGTCGATTCCGTGCTTCTGAATGTTAGACCGCCGTTTGGCTTCATTCCATTCATAACGCATCAACACATTGTAACTACATTTCGTAGTTACGTCAAGGCGCGGTGAGCCTTCGAAAGCAGGTCAGCTACTTGCCCCGCAGGGCTCGAGCGCCGGAGAACGGCGGGAATCATGGCGTCAGACCGAAAGCAAGGTGCCGCAAAAACCTGGCATACGCTGCCGCCCTCAAAGAGGTGTAGAATGTCGCGCGGTGTTACAATTCAATCTGGGTTAACGCTGATTCCGACCTAACGGGGGAGAGTGGATGTACCGTCTTGTGAAGTGGCTCACGTTCTGTTTGCTCCTATCCTCATCTGTCTCGACGGTTGTTGCGCAGGAGGCAACGGAAGGCCGCCTGATGCGCTTTCCGGACGTCTACAAGGACAAGGTTGTTTTCAGTTATGGTGGCGATCTCTGGTTGGCCTCGACCTCCGGAGGTGAGGCGCGGCGGATCACCTCTCATCCCGGCCTCGAGTTGTTCCCGAAATTCTCGCCGGACGGCCGCTGGATTGCCTTTTCGGCGCAATATGACGGCAACTTCAACGTCTACATTATTCCGTCGGAAGGCGGTGAACCGAAACAACTGACTTTCCTGCCTGACCCGGTGAGCATGCCGGAGCGCATGGGTCCGAACAACATGGTGATTACCTGGTTCCCGGACAGCAAGCGCATCTTATTTCTCTCCCGGCGCGACACGTTCAATGACTGGTTCGGACGGCTGTTCAGCGTGAGCATCGAGGGCGGCCTGCCGGTGCGACTTCCCATCAACAAAGGCGGGCTCACTTCCTTTTCCTCGGACGGCACGAAGATCGCCTACAACCGCATCTTCCGCAACTTCCGCACCTGGAAGCGTTACAAGGGCGGCATGGCCCAGGACATCGCCATTTACGACTTCAAGAACAACACCTACGAGCGCATCACGGATTACCCGGGCACCGACACCTACCCGATGTGGCACGGCGACACGATTTATTTCGGCTCCGACCGCGGTCCCGAGCAGCGAGTGAACCTGTACAGCTACAGCCTGAAGACCAAACAGAACCGCCAACTCACCGA
>JBELAJ010000020.1:0-29424 GCA_049508935.1 Terriglobia bacterium
TGAAGGGCGTTGGTCGTACGATTTTCCAGGGTGAACAGATTGAAGAATTCCAGGTCGAGATTCTAGGCGTGTTGAAAAACGTCCTGGCGCCGAAGCGCGACCTCATCCTGGCACGGCTTGCAGGAGGGCCGCTGGAGAAGACTGGAGTCATTGCCGGCATGAGCGGCAGCCCGGTTTACATTGATGGCAAGCTGATTGGCGCCGTCGCTATTTCATTTCCATTTTCGAAGGAGCCTTTGGCGGGCATTACGCCCATCGAGCAAATGGTGCAGGTGGTCCCGGAGGAAAAGAGCCAGACGCCAACCCAAGCGGAGCTTCCCCTTGACTTTCGCCTGGCAAGAAGCAGCGACGGCCCTCGCGACAGCGCGCGCTTGATTCCTCAACAGGATTTCAGCCCTGAGACCCTTCGCCGCTTCTTCCCAGCGAGCGAAGCGGGGATCTCATATCCGAAGGTGCAGATACCACTGCGGTTTGGCGGCTTTGCCGCCGAGGCCGTGGAACCGTACCTGCCCCTGTTCCGCCAAATGGGCTTCGAACCGATGATGGGCGGAGCGCTCGCGGGCGGACAGACTTCAACCCCGGTGGATTCGGAACTGAACCCCGGTTCGATGATCAGCATGCTGCTTGTCCGGGGCGATCTTAACATTAATATGGACTGCACAGTTACCTACCGGCAAGGGAATAACCTCTACGCGTGCGGGCATCACCTGCTGGCCGGGGGTCCGATTCAAATCCCATTTGCACCCGCCCACGTTCTAGTCACCGTGCCGAGCCTGGCGTCGTCCTTTAAGCTGGATGTGCCCGGGGACGTGGTAGGGACGATCCGGCAGGACCGCTTTGACACCGTCTACGGCGTGGTGGGGGAGAAAACCCCACCCATGATCCCGGTTACTGTGAACATTCAAAGCACCTTGAATACCCAGGAACAGTATAAGTTCGAGGTTATTCAGGAACCGTTCCTATCGCCTTTGTTAGTAAACCTGGGTTTTGTCTCAACCTTGGGCAACACGGAGAGAACCGTAGGCGCATCCACTTTGGAAGTCGAAGGGAAAATCCGCCTGGCGGGGGCAGACGCGGTGAGCTTTCAAGATATCCTGTCGGGTGAGATCGGGACCAATGCGCTAGCAGGTAACTTAGTGGCGACGCCCCTTACTTACCTGTTGGGCAGCGGCTTTCCTGACTTGCGCGTCGAGGGCGTCGAAATCTCGGTGAGATCACGGAACGAGCGGAGTGTAGCCATGCTCGAGCAGGTTTGGAGCTCGCAGTCAGAGGTTAAACCGGGTGATCACATCGAGGTTTTCGGCCTGCTGCGCCTCCCGGGAGGGCAAATGGTGACCCAGAGAATTCCCGTGGATATACCGGAAAGCGTCAACGATAAAGGTCTGATGCTCGCGGTGGGTGGCGGAGCGGCTCTCAATGTGTTCCAATACCGGTTCACTCAGCCCGGAAGCTCGGCGCGCGATATTCATCAACTGGTCAAGGCTCTGAACCGCATGAGACGGAACAACCGGCTCTACGCGCTGCTCATGGCCCCACAGCGTTCGTTCATGCTGGAAGGGGACGAATACCCCTCCCCGCCCCCTTCCTTGATACAGACCTTCATGTCCGACCCTGGGGCGGCCTCTAGCGTCAGCCTCAGCGGCACTTCGGTGGTCGGCGACTTTGAGGGAGCGGCTTCTTCGTTCATGATCCTCGGCCAAAAGACGCTCTTTCTGAAGGTCGTCGGACCGGGCCTCTAGGCCGGTGGGAATGACGCCTCCCGTTGAAGAAGGCAGGAGGAGGCGGAAGCCTCAGTATCGGTGCGCCCCTGGGCCACCCCAACGCCGCGGTGGCAGCGAGGAAAACACGAAAGGTAGGCATGAAACCAAATAAGACGCTCCTGTTCCTAATACTTCCATTGCTTTTTTCTCTGCCCAGCACGGGCACGGAGACTGTGTTTTGGCAGGTCGGCTCCTTTGAGGAGTTCCTTCAGGGAACGCTCGCCAATGTGTCACTGGATACAGAGGGGGAGCTTCATCTGGCTCCCGGGTCGCGCGTGGTCTTCAATCCCGAGGAAGCGCTCGCCCTTTCCTTAGCTCACGACCGGAAAGGCAACGTCTACATCGGCACGGGCCATCAGGGAAAGGTCTTTCGAGTAAATAACGCGCTCCACTCCAACCTTTTGTTTGCGGCCCGCGAGCCCGACATTTTCGCTATGGCCGCCGGCCCCGATGGTTCGCTGTATGTAGGAAGCTCGCCCGAAGGCAAAGTGTATCGGATTACGCCGGATGGTCAGTCGAAAGTATTCTACGACCCCCACACCAAGTACATTTGGGCTCTGGCTCTGGACGAGGCGGGACGGCTGTACGTGGCCACCGGAGACAAGGGCCAGATTTTCCGGGTTGACGCAACAGGGAAGGGCACCCTGTTCTTCGACAGCAAGCAGACCCACATCATGTGCCTCGCCTTCGAGCGGGATGGAAACCTGCTTGCCGGCAGCGTGCCGAACGGACTTATTTACCGCATCACTCCGGCGGGAAAAGGCTTCGTTCTGTATGAGGCCAATCTGCCGGAAATCCATGACTTGGTGACCGACTCGAGTGGGCGCATTTATGCCGCAGCCTTGGGCGGCGCGGGAGGCAAAGGATCCCCCGAACTATTTGTCCCTCCCCCTGCCGGCGCAGTTCCGGGCGGAGTCACCACCGTTACGGTACTGGCTTCTGACGAAGTTCGTCCCGGCGACGAATCTAAGGCGCAAACGCCGCCCGATGAGGGACAAAATCCGCCTAGCTTTAACCGGCAGACCCCTGTAATTAACGCCATTCCCAATTTTCAGATCCCGCAGGGTCGAGGGTCTTTGATCGAAATACTCCCTGACTCGACGGCTGAGACGATCTGGAATTCGAACAGCGAGAGCGTCTTCGGTTTGGCTGTGCGCGGAGACCACATTCTCTTTTCCACGGATTCTAATGGGCGAATTTTCGACATGATTGCGGGTCGCAACGCCGAAAAGCTAAACCTTGTTACCGAAACACATGAGTCCCTTGCGACGCGCCTGTTGACCGAAGGATCTGACCTTTACGCCGCCACTAGCAATATTGCCCAACTGGTGAGGATCGAACAGGGCGTAGCTGCGGAAGGAAGCTACGAGTCTCCCGTGAAAGACACCAAGTTCATCTCGCACTGGGGCGTGCTTGCCTGGCGAGGTGAAGCGGCCGCCGGGACGACGCTTGAATTCTTCACGCGCTCCGGCAACTCCGAGCGCCCCGACCAAACCTGGAGCGACTGGGCAGGCCCGTATCGCAGTTCCAATGGCAGTCCGGTCTCGAGCCCTCCCGCCCGTTACATTCAGTGGAAGGCGGTCTTCCACGCCTCCGGAGCCAACAGCCCCACGTTGAATGACGTCACGGTGTCCTATTTGAACCAGAATCTACCTCCCCAAATCCGGTCGCTGAATGTGAGCACGGCAGGGGAACGCACCAGCCCAGCCGGGAGCGGGTCACCCGGTCTGCCTGGTGGACCGGCTATTTCCGTCGGCACTAACGCTGGAGCAGGTTCCCCCGGCAAGACGCCGGTGACGCTGAGTTGGCAAGCCGATGACCCAAATAACGACCAACTCCTCTACTCGCTCTACATAAAGGCGACAGACGAGCAGGAATGGCACCTCCTGAAAGAAAAACTCCGCCAGACGAATTACACAATAGAGCCTGGCTCTCTGCCGGATGGAAAATACATCGCCAAGCTGGTCGCTTCGGATGAAGAGTCCAACCCGCCCGAATTGGCGCGAAAGTCGGAGTTGCTAAGCGCCCCATTTTGGGTCGACAATACGCCTCCCCAAGTCCGAGTGCTTCGACAGAATGTCACCAACGGCGAGGCAGAAGTCGTGTTCGAGGTCGAGGATAGTACTTCGCCGCTCCGCAGCGCCGAGACTTCGCTGGACGGAAAGGAATGGGGGGACCTTCTGTCCGACGACGGAATCGTTGACTCTCGCAAGGAGACCTTCACGATAAGGCTCTCCAAACTCGACGCCGGCGAACACGTCGTATCGGTGCGGGCCTATGACACGGCGGGGAATCTTGGCGTCGGCAAGGCCGTTCTGCGGGTTGCCCCACGGTAGCACAGGCACTCCTGCCTGTGCCCAGCGTTCCGCAGGCAAGAGTGCCCGCGCCATGCGAGTGCCTGCGCAAAGCGAATCGGGCAAGGGTTAAGACAACTCTCGTTTGGGCCACCGCATCTCACCATTCGAGTCTGGATGCGGCTGGAAGTGGGATTCCTTGAGCCAACAGAAGACGGCGGCGCCCAATGCCGCTTCCGAGACTCAACTGGTTGCACGCGCGCAGCGTGGAGACGAGGAAGCATTTACCGCGCTCTTCGAAATGCACAAGCGGCGTGTTTACTCGCTCTGCTTAAGGATGACCGGTAACACTGCGGAAGCGGAAGACTTGACGCAAGAAGCCTTCCTTCAGCTCTTCCGTAAGATTTCAACCTTTCGAGGTGAATCCGCTTTTTCCACCTGGCTGCATCGGCTGGCTGTCAACGTCGTGCTGATGCACTTGAGAAAGAAGTCATTGCAGCAAGTTTCGCTGGACGAGGTTGACTCCAGCCAGGACGAGCCCGTCAAGCGCGATTACGGCGACAATGATCGGAGGTTGATGGGGTCAGTGGACCGCATCAGCCTGACGCGAGCCATCGCCGAACTTCCGCCAGGATATCGGACTGTGTTTGTCTTGCACGATGTCGAGGGTTACGAGCATAACGAGATTGCCGAGATCATGAAATGTTCCGTCGGCAATTCCAAATCTCAACTTCACAAAGCGCGAATGAAGTTGCGCGACTGGTTGCGCCAGAACGAGGGGCTGATGACTACCAGTGAGCCCGTAACATCCGACCAAGCCCCGACCGAAAGGTAATGCCGATATGGAAGAGACTCGCCGCTACAGAACCACGGAGTGCGATCGCTTCGAACTGGAGCTTGAAGCCTACATGGAAGGCGTAATCAAGCCCTCTGTGCCGGCTCACGTTCGTGAGTGCATGTTCTGCAAGGTTGTGTTCGAGGATTTAATTGCGCTGCGGACAGCGGCCCGCGAACTTCCGCTTGAGGAACCCTCACCGGTAGTATGGGCAAATATCCGGGCTCAATTGTCAGCGGAGGGGGCGTTCGCCGAAAAATCCGGGGTGTGGAGTTGGTTATGGCAACTCGATTTCCTTCGCCGCCCGGTTCCTGTAGCGGCTTATGCCTGCATGCTGGCTCTCGGCTGCTGGTTGACGGCGCCGCAAAATTATCCGCAACCGGAAACCGCCGCTTCACTCGCCGCCTCCGCGGGCGAACCTACCGTAGTGCGATCCATGGCCTTCGTAGGTGGCACGTCGGGCCTCGAGAAAGCGGTCCGCGAGTTGGAGGAAGCTTTCAAAGCGCGGGAGGCAACTCTCGCGCCGGACGTTAAAGCAACCTACGAGCACAGCTTGAATTCGCTCGATGCTTCAATCCGGGAATGCAATGATTCGTTGCAACGTGAGCCCGGCAATTCGCTTGCTCATGAATATTTGCTTGCAGCGTATTCCCAAAAAGCTGAGGTATTATCCTCAGCATTGGAAATTGATGAAGGCCGTTAGGCCAGCCCAAGGGGGAACTTAACAGTGGCTGATCGTCAACAACAAAAAACAAAAAAAACAACGGCTTTACTTTTTGCCCTGGGCATATTTCTCTGCTCATTGGCACTGCCAGGCATCGTGGTTGCTGCCGAAGGCAACCGGATTGAGAAGACCTTCGAAGTGGCACCCAATCCTCGCGTCACGGTTTCGAACGCGCGTGGGCAGATACTTGTCAGAGGATGGGACAAGCAGCAGGTGCACATTGTGTGTTCCGTCATATCACCCCGTGTGGAAGTGGATAGCGAGGTCATTCCACCCAGCGGGCCCGCAGATAAGGTTCACTTCTCTACACACATCTTGGATCCCCTGGTTTCCGGAAAGGACCAGACGGCCGACTACAGCTTGGACGTCCCCATGGGCACCGACCTTGAAATCCGTGATACACAAGGAAGCGTGAAAATTGACAAGCTTCAGGGCGACGATGCCACCGTCGAAACAGTGGGGGGAGCCATTGTCGTCTCCGATTTCACCGGCCACCTTTTCGTGCGCTCGATCGGGGGGAATATCGACGTGATCCGCGCCGCAGGACGCGTGGAAGCGTATTCAATCACGGGAGACCTGCATTTCTTCTCTCCCGCAACTTCCAAGCTCCGCGCCACCACAACCTCCGGGCGAATTCTTTTTGAGGGAGATTTTGCGGATGGTGGCGACTACTCACTGTCGGAATACAACGGCGATATGGACATCATCTGCCCGCCGTCGGCGTCTTTCGAACTTAATGCCAAAACAGATCGGGGAAAGCTGGAGAACGAAATGCCCATCACCATCCGGCACCAGCCCGCTACGCCGCTCTCCTCCGCCAATAGCCTCTTTGGCACCCACCTGACCGGCAAAGCGACAGTGAATCTGAAGTCGTTCAGTGGAACGATTCGCATTCGGCAACGCTGAGAGTAGCACAGGCACTCCTGCCTGTGCTGTCGGTCACTCCCGCACAGCCAAGAGTGGCTGTGCTACCCTCAACTTTCGACTCTCGACTTTCGACTCTGTTATAATTTCCTCGGACAATGATCCGCCACCGGCGCAAACAGATTTATCTGCTCGGATTCATGGGCAGTGGCAAATCAACTGTCGGAGAACTTCTTTCCAGGGAACTGCGCTGGCCTTTCATCGATCTCGACACGGTCATCGAAGCCGGACAAGGCGTACGCATCCGGGAGATATTTGAAACGTCGGGCGAGGCCTTTTTTCGCCAACTGGAACGCGCCGCCTTGAGCGAGGTCTTGAAAAGCGAACCGGTGGTGATCGCGCTGGGAGGCGGGACTTTCGCGAACGAGGCCAACATCGAACTGATTCGTGAAACGGGCGGAGCCACCATCTGGCTGGATTGCCCTATGGAAATTCTGCTCGAGCGGTGCTCCGGCATGGTGACCCGCCCGCTCTTCCGTGATCCCGAATCCTTGCGGCGTCTGCTGGATCTCCGGCTTCCCTACTATCGCCTGGCGGAATTCAAAGTCTCCACGGAAGGACGGAGCGCACAGGAAGTCACCGAGCAAATCCTACGTCTGGGGAACTTCTAAGCCGAAAGGATCAAGACGCTTCTTCGCCTTGAAGATGTGCAAGGGGTGCTGGATTGAAAAAAACCCGCCGGTGCTTCTCACTAGCCTATAGTGCTTCGATGATCCTGCTTCCGCAACTGCTGGCCGCGATGTTTGCCGGCAACCTGGCAGCCTGGCCGCAAGAAGCGGCCGGCGGCCCGAGTCCCGTGAACGTGGACGATGAAGGCGTCTTCGTGATCTCGATGGCGGGACGCCCCGTCGGAAGCGAAAGCTACAAGATCCACTCCTCGCCCGGCAGGATCGAGGCGCGGGGGGAAATCCGCCTCGACATTGAGAAGAACGGTAAGACAGTGAGCGTCGAGAGTTTCCCTGACCTGGTCATGGACACTCAGCTCCGTCCACTCACTTATGCGTGGAGATTACACGGCCCGAAGACCTCGCGGTTGGAGGTTGACTTTCGCGCCAGACCCGCCAAGGTTCGCTATCATACAATCAACGGAAGTGAAGATGACAGGGACTTCGACCTTCCGCCCGACGTGATGGTTCTGGACGACAACGTCATTCATCATTTCCAGTTGATTGCGGCTCGCCTGCAGGCGATGGGGGGCGGGAAACAGACTTTTCGCATCTTTGTTCCACAAGAGGCGCTGCCAAGCCTCATGACCGTGGAAGATCTGGGAATATCCGCGACGCAGGATCGCTCGGACGCGTCCGGCCTTCGGCATCTCCTCATCACCACAGACGTTACCCATGTCGATCTCTGGGTTGACGACAAGCTACACGTCCAGCGCGTTTCCGTTCCGGCAGCGCAACTCGAAGCCTTACGCAAAAACTAGGTCTGGTTCGTACTGATTTGAGGAGGAGCGAGTCCTGAAAAAAGGCTGGGCGGGACCAGCGTTTGGACTGGCTCCGCCCTTTTGCCCACGATCTGTCAACTTACTGGTCAAACCAATAACTACGGGCAGGTCTCACCAGCCGGAGGCGTGTAGGGGCTATTCTGGCCTAAGGAATTCGCCCATGTGTTCAAAGCGCAACCTACCGAGTTCGTCGCCGCGGCATCTGCCGAGGCTGTTGATTCAGCTGCTGATGTTGCTGCTGCTGCCGCGGACGCTGCCGCTGCTGCCGCAGAAGCCGCACTCTGTGCATTGGTGTTTGCGTTCCCTGCGCGAGACACTGCTACGCCAGCCAACACCGCTGCGGCTCCGGCAGCCGCTGTGGCCACGATAGGCCAATAGCCTCCGCTGCCACCACCACAGCAACGACCTGCTGATCCGCCGCCTTGCGGCGCCTTCATCTGCGGAGTCACGGTCAACGTCTTCCCCTTGGCAACATTCACCACGTTGCCGTTGCCCTCGTCCACGCGCATTGCACCGTCCTTCGCCGTGACGACGACCACGCCGTTCAGCATTGCCACTTCACCTAGGGTTTTGAAACCGGAAACCGGAACCACGGAAACGTCACCAATCTTCATTCGAACCGGAGTTCCGGACACATCGTGGAAAACAGAGACGTTGCCTTGGCCCAGCAGTACTGTTACCTCGTCCGATTCCCGCAGGAACGAAGCCACCGTGTCGCGGCCGAAAACCATGCGGCTCGCGTTCCCCAGCGCTACCACGGCCACGCCATCTTTCACCTGGAGGCTGTCACCACTGAAAAGGGTTGTGTTAGGAAGAAGGGTCTGGCCGCCCACTGTTGCGTTCATGGTGCCTGCCACCGATCCGACAACTGCTGATCCCGCAAACACCGGTGCCACAGCGACCACTCCCAGGAGGATCAGGTACAGCGAAAAACGCGCGATGCAATTCCTGCTCGACATTATTGGTTCTCCTTTTTTGTGGGCCGGGTTGCTCCTCGCCCCCCTAACCCACCGTCGTTTTTCCAAAGCTTTTCGATTTCGCTATTAAGGTACTATGACCAACGAAATGTTGTCAAGACCTTTTTTGGCATTTTTGTAGCTGTTACGTCGTTTACTCTACCCCTTCGGGAGGGGCTTAGTCTAGCTCGGTCAAAACCCTGACGCCCCAGTAAAACCGGCTCTACCGGCGATGTAAGACTCGTGTTGTCATGCGACCACCCAAGGCTTTCGATATTCCTTCGTCAACAATTTATTAGCTTCCGCATCGCCCAGAAACTGTTCTTGCTCTCGATCCCAGGTGAGCTTGCGGCCCAGTTTATAGCCAATCACCCCCAGCAGGCCGGCGCTCGTTGAACGGTGCATCGTTTCCACATCCGAGTTCGGCTTCTGCCGGGACTTAAGACAGTCGAGGAAATTCAGCACATGCGGATAATGCTGAGCGGAACCCCCGGCGCTGATCGCGCCTTCCGAGTTGAATCGCTCCGGCCCTAGTCGCGAGGCCTCCGGCCAAAGTGTGTATCCTCCACGGTCAACAAACAATGTCCCGTCGGTTCCGTAAAACTGAATCCCGTAGGAGTGGCCGTCCGGACCGCGGCCGTTGGCGACACGGTTGGAGAACCGGACCACGAATTCTTTTCCGCTCATTGCCGAGGCGGGGTACTGGTACGTGACCTCAAGAGTGTCCGGTGTCTCGCGATTATCGTCGAGAACGTATTTCCCGCCCGTCGCCATGATCGTCTTCGGCGCCTCGACTCCCATCGCCCAGTGAACGACGTCGATCAGGTGAGTACCCCAGTCGGTCAGAATCCCGCCCGAGTAATCCCAGAACCAGCGGAAATTGTAAATCCCGCGATTTCGATTGTAGGGTCGCTTGGGCGCCGGGCCCAGCCACCAGTCCCAGTCGAACCAGGAAGGAGGACCGCTGTCGGGCGGGTTGCCGATTCCCTCCGGGTACTGGTTGCCGTGAATCCAAGTCTCCGCCAGAGTTACCTTACCAATCTTGCCGCCGCGCACCAGTTCCACGGCCTTCTGAAAGTGCTCGCCCGAACGCTGCTGAGTTCCCACTTGCACGACTCGATTGTTTTTCCGCGCGGCTTCCACCATCTTGCGTCCTTCGAAAATCGTGTGGGAGAGCGGCTTTTCCTGATACACGTCTTTCCCGGCTTCGCAAGCCGCAATCATGGGAATGGCGTGCCAATGGTCGGGCGTGGCCACAATCACCGCGTCGATGTCTTTGTGCTCGAGCACGCGGCGGAAATCCTTGTAGGTTTTCACCTGGCCGGAAGCCATCGTCGCCGCTTCGTCCAGATGGGGTTGATAGGGATCGGCAATCGCCACGCAATCCACCTGGCCCGTGTGCAGAAAATCGCGCAAGTCCGCCTGGCCCATTCCGCCGGCTCCGATCAGCCCGATGCCCACACGCTCGTTGGCGCCTAATACGTTGCGTACCGCAGGCCCTGCCGAAAGCGCCAGGCTCGCGGCGGCCATCGCCGCGGTCTTGTTAAAATCCCTGCGAGATATTTTTGTGTCTTCCACCATCCCTCCTTGTAGCACAGGCACTCTTGCCTGTGCCGTTGCCGGACAGCCAAGAGTGGCTGTCCTACGAGTACTCTCGGAGACTTGCCAGACAGCGCTAGAGAGGCACGGCGTGCTCTGCGATATAGCGATCGAGCGTCGACTCGATGGGCCCAATGTAATGGAATGTTTCCGCCCACTCGATACCATAGGGGCGGCCGACTTCCCGGTCCGAGGGCACTCCCCTGAGAAATCTGGAGTCCTGATCAAGAACGAAACGCTTGATATATTCGCGATTGGCGGCATCGTCGTTATCGCCGAGAACGGGAAGGCGCAGTTTTCGAGCGGCCAAGCGGGCCCGTAGCCGGGCGCCGTTATCACCCGCTGCCCCTTGAGTCTTGTTGGCGAGGTTAGCATCCACCTTCTTATTAATCCAGGATGATATATCCACGATTCTATTTACCAGTTGTGGCCCTCGAGCGAAGTAGTACTTCTCCCGCACGCTATGCGGCTCGAGCCCCGCCGCCCGGTGCTCCGGATAATCCTTCTCCATTCCAGCCATCCAACACGCTGATTCCACCACTTGGGCGGTCACCGAATGGTCAGGATTCTCTTCATAAGCGCCCCAAGGGTCGTAGCAGACGACGGTATCGATTTTCAGCAGGCGGATCAGGAATATCAGGCGTTCGCGCATTTCCTCGCGCGCTATGCCATCCATTTGATGATTGCGGTATTCGAGATTGAATACCTTCTCAAGTCCGAGCGCCTTGGCCACCGCATCGTTGTCCCGTTCGTTATTCAGGACGGTTTCGCCCACCGTGCCGCTTCCGGCCTTCTCGTCATTGGTGGTTCTGATCAGATGCCCTGTGTACCCTTCACCGACGAGTTTGGCCACCGTCCCCGCGGCAAAAAACGGGATATCGTCGGCATGGGGTTGGATGGCGGCTAGGACCTTGCCGGAGTGGGGCTTGCCTGAAAGCGGACGTTCAATCACTACCTCCTGCACGCGCGCCCATTCCGGAGGCTCCCCCGCCGTGGCGCGCGGTTGAGCCATGCCCCCCGCGCTCGCGCGCCACATAACCCCGCTTCCCAGAAACTGGCCAACAAATACTCTACGCTGCATAACGGCCTCCCGCTCCAAGAATTTGAAGCGCCGGCATCCTCTGCCCGCGAGCCCTTGCGAGGGGCGAGACGCCCCCGCGACAGCGGGAGAGACGCCCGCGCCACATGCGTGCACTCGTAGCGCATTTCCATGGTTTCTGGGTGCCCGTCTGCGGACGGGCACGAGCCACTGCTTCGAAAGTCGAATTATGGTATCACAGGAATCGGCGGGCGAAGCCGGAACTGGCCTTCGCCCAGAGGGTTCCGCGGGTCTGAACCAGTGGCCCCGAGTCAATGGACGGGCACAGGGCCGCTGAAGCGGCCAGGCTTCCTTTCCCTCGCCATCCTAATATTCAATCACTGGTCTTCCATGCGACGTTACGCGGAAGAGCGTGACGAGGGCTGCTCCGGCTCCTTCCTAGAAGCGACTTCAAGCCTGCAGCGCCCTGCAGGAGAATTCTCCACGGCTGCACTGCCCCGTCTGGTCTTGCGCCAGCGGGAAAACTCCTGGCAGTACTTGGCCAGTTCCTGTGCTGCAAGTTTGTGGGCGAAGTTTTGTTCAGGGGATAAATCGGGAAGAGTATCAGATGGCATGAGTCCTCCAAAGGGAAGGGGCATTATAGCATCCAGTTCCAAGTCAAGCGACTTGCGGTGATGTATCGGGCCGGGGATGAGGGACAAATTGACGTAGAATCGCTATCAGCCCGCCATTCTGTCCGCAATGAGAATCTCGATGGCAAGCCGTTCCCCTACAAAACCTGCCGTGGGGGTAAAATGATCTGCTACGAAGTAACGGGAGGAGTAGGGAAATTGGTTATCTTCAGTGAGATTTTTGCGGGCGAGCAAGCCCGCCTCGAACGTTTGGCGGCAATCGAGGAACCGCTCCGGCAGCTACCGGAGGTCATCCGCGAAGCGGACAAAGGGAGGGGGCTCGAGGTTGAAGATGTAGCCTCTCTCTTCGCCGTTGCGCGCGATCAGGGGTCTCGAGGAGAGATACAGGCGGCGGCGAGCCGAATTCGAATGCAACGGGCGAGGAAGACTGTCGAGTTCATCATCCCCGTCTACCTGACCAGCTTTTGCCAGAACGAATGCCTTTATTGCGGCTACCGCCACAGCAACCCCATTGCCGAGCGGGTGCGCCTGAGCCAGGAAGATTTCGACAAGCAACTGGACCTGATCCTCTCCTGGGGACACCGGCAAATCGAATTGGTGCTTTCGGACGATCCTGAATTCGGCCCGGAAATGGTGGCCCGCTATGTCGCCGCCACGCGCCGGAAACTCGATGCCTCGGGCGGCGGTATGGTCGCTTTGTGCTCCCCTGTCTACCAACAAGCGGATTACGTCCGGTTGCGCGAGGCTGGACTCGATTGGGTGGTCGAGTGGCAGGAAACCTATCATCGCTCCCACTTTGATCGATGGCACTACGGCAGCTCACCGAAACGCGCCTTCGAAGCGCGCCTCGACCTTTGGGACCATGTTATAGCCGCAGGCATTACTAGGATTGGAATGGGTGTATTGCTGGGGCTATACGATTTCCGCCACGACGCCCTGGCGGTTATCGACCATGGAAACTATTTGCGCCGCACTTACGGGATTGAACCGCACGCCCTGGGCATCCCGCGCCTGAAGCCGGCTCGCGGTGTCCTGGCCTCGCAGAAGCCCAATCGTTTCACAGTCTCCGACGACGACTTCCGCCTGGTGGTTAGCGCTTACCATATGGCTTTCCCGACTTCTCGGCTGTTCTTCAACACCCGAGAGAGTTACGACCTGAACATTTCGCTCGTGTCTGCCGGCGATCTCTTTACCGTGGACTGCGAAACGCTGCCGGGCGCCTACTTGCGCCGCCATCTCCCCGGCCAGTTTTCCACTCACAACTATCCGCCGCGCCGGGAAGTGGCTGCAGCGCTCGAGCAGCGCGGCCTCGCCACTCGATACCTCGCCGATGAGACGCCCTGCAGGGTCGCGCTTGCGGCGCCTGCCGTGGAAACTGCGATTGATACGAAACGCTGGTTGGATGAGCACGCGCAGATTCGCGCCCGTCTCGACGATTGGGAGGCGGTTTTGAGTAGCACAGCCACTCTTGGCTGTGCTGGCGACGGCACGCGCAGGAGTGCCGGTGCTACAACGGAAGAGCCACAGGCAAGAGTGCCTGTGCTACTCCGCGACATACTGGAATACTTCAAAACGGTCTTGACCACACATTGCCGGCGCGAGGAATCAGAATTGTTCCCTGCCCTCCACCGGGATGGCGATGCCGCTCCAAGGCTGGCTGCTCTTCGCGCCGAGCACGAGCGTTTTGGAGTGGACCTGGACAAATTCGAAAGGCAGATGGTTTCCTACGGCCTTTCCAAGGACCCCACCGTGCTCGTGACCCTCGGCAGCCGCATCATTCGTGAAATGCGCGCTCACCTCGAGGCGGAAGAGCGGTTGTGGAACCAGCAGAATCGTCGGTAGTTGGGCAACCGACCGGGTCACTACCGGAAAATGCGTGGTGTCCTAATTCGACTGCTAGCGCCCCGACACACCGGGGCATTTGCCGACCCTTCGCTCAGCTCAGGGCAGGCTTTGAAAGTCGGCGCCACTCTTGGGTCAGGACATGCCGGGCATCATTTTTTCTTGACAAAAGCATTAAGCGGGTGTATCAAAATCATCCGTCCTGAGATTTGATTAGCGCCAAAACTCATAGCGACGAGAGGAATTTCTTAGCGCTCCAGTTTTCTGTAGATGCATACTTTTTTTGGAATGGGATTGAAAGTCTTAGAGCCAAGAAAGAAGAGCTTTCGCTAGATAAATCATAGGGTTGGATGCGATCTACAATTTGGAATGCAGATTGCTCAACTGCAAAGGCTCGGGCAAGTACAGGTGCACCAGCCCTTACTCCCTCTCTATCCAGGAGGGAATCGATCCGTGAAGTCGCAAAATTGAATAAGGCGTTTCCAGTACATTAGAGAGCGGTAAATCCCGGGTAGCGTTAGAGTTTTTTCTCACACACTCAGGTAAGTCGCGAACGCAACGGTCTGGCGGCCTACGTTGCGCACGGGGGAAGCATACGTGCAGCGGAGGAACGCCAAGCGCAGTTGTAAATCCCAACAGAATCGTTTTCATATTTTCGGCCGTGTGGGGGCACGTCGGCCTCATGCCAGGATTCATCTTGGCCAAATCGCAGGCGGTATAGCTAAGGAGGGTATGGCTAATGCGTAGAGTGAGGATTTTTCTTGTGCTTTCGTTCGCGCTGGCAGTCGCAGCGCTGGCGCCGGTTCTGGCTTTCGGTCAAGTCACCGGGAGCGGAACGATTATCGGCACGGTGGCGGATCAGTCCGGGGCCGTCATCGTGGGTGCGGAGGTGAAACTCACCGACCGCTCCACCGGATCTTACCAGGTCGAGCCCACTAACCAAACAGGCCGCTTCACCTTCAGCAGCATCAAGCCCGGGTTCTACGACGTCGCGGTAACGATGAAGGGCTTCCGAAAGCTGGAGGTAGCGAATCAGGAAGTTGTCATCGGCGGCCAGCTCACGCTGAACTTGACGCTCGAAGTGGGCGCCTCCACGCAGACCGTCGAGGTTACCTCGACGCCCGGCGCCGAACTGCAAACCATGAACTCCACCATGAGCACCAGCGTGACAGGCAGCAGCCTGCTCGAGCTCCCTTCGATCGACCGCGACGCGGCCTCGGTGCTCTATTTCACACCCGAAACGGCGCCGAACTTCCACGGGGCTGAGACCAACACTACCTCGGGCCAGGTTGCCGGCGCCACCAGCGACCAGAATATCTATTATCTGGATGGCGGGATCAACTCGAGCGGTCTCGAGGGCGACAACAACTATGTAAACGGCGGCCACGGTGTGGTTCCCATGCCGATGGAGAGTGTCGAGGAATTCAAGGTCAACACCAACAACATGACGGCCGACTTCAGCGGTGCCTCCGGCTCCGAGGTGCTGGTCACGACCAAGCGCGGCACCAATACGTGGCACGGCGCCGCTTACGACTACTATCAGGACGGAGCGCTCAATTCGAACGATTGGTACAACAACTTCCAGGCCATTCCGAAACCCCTTGTGCACTCGAACCGCTTCGGCGGCGCCATCGGCGGGCCCATGACTCCCACGGTGTGGGGGGGCAAGACCTATTTCTATTTCAACTATGAGGGCTACCGCTATCCGCGCTCCGCCACCACGGAAATGGGGGTGCCTTCGGCAACGCTGCGGGCCGGAATCCTGCAATTCCGCGACGCCTCGGGAAACCTGGTCCAATATAACATGCAGACATCCACGGCCTGCGGAGCCACTGGCGGGATGCCGTGCGACCCACGTGGCATCGGACTTAATCCTGTGGTCAACGAGATCTGGTCGAAGTACGTGCCCCAAGCCAACGACCTTCATTACGGAGACTTGACGAATGGGAACTACTACGGGTTCATTGGCAACTTGAGTTACCCCCAGAGTGACAACTTCCTGGTGGGCAGGATCGACCACGACTTCGGGTCGAAGTGGCGCGCGTTTATCAGCTACCGGTGGTTTAACGACAGCAACGACAACGCCAGCCAGGTGGATTACGGCGGCGTGCTGCCGGGCGATACGCTGGGGCACCCAGCCTCAGCTTCCAGCACTGCACTGAAGCCACGTTACTTCGTGGCGGGCATCACTGGCAACCTCTCTTCCAATGTCACCAACGAGTTCCACTTTAGCTACACACGGAACTACTGGCACTGGAACCGGGCAGGGGCAGTGCCTTATATTTCAGGCATTCCGGACGGACTGGAATTCGGCGAACAAAACGCCACCTCGGGCACGCTATTCGCTCCCATCAACATGGATACCCAGGATGCCCGCGAGCGTCTCTGGGGCGAGCACAATAATGATTTCCGGGACACGCTGAGCTGGATCAAGGGCAACCATTACTTGCAGTTCGGCGGCGACTACATGCATCAGTGGTGGCACTTCGACCGCTACGATGACGTCACGAGCGGGCTCATCGGGCCCTTCGTCGCTCAGATGGCCAGTTACGACGGCAACCCCGCGATGACCCCGGATGTGCAGCCGCCCCCCTGCAGCACCACCTTGACGACCAACTGCCTGCCCTCTGGTTACAAAACCGAATGGGACAACTTGTACGCCAACACGCTGGGCATGATTGGCGCGAACTCGACAGTGATTAGCCGCAGCGGAATGAACCTGGCTCCCAATCCCGTTGGACAGCCAGCGAGTTCCTACGCCATCGTTCCCACCTACAGCCTGTATATCAACGACTCCTGGCACATCAAGCCCAACCTGACGTTTACTTACGGACTCAACTACGGCGTCCAGATGCCGCCTTATGAAACCCACGGCCTACAGGACATCATGGTTGATCCGCAGAATAACCCCATCAATGTGGAAGGGCTCCTGGCCAATAAACTCAGCGCGGCCGAGAACGGCGGGATATCTATCGTGCCGATTGGGTTCACCCCCATCAGGGACCTCAGTTTGAACGGACAGAATAAGTATCCCTTTTCGCCGTTCTATGGAGGCCTGAGCCCGCGTGTAGGGCTGGCCTACAGTCCGAATTGGGACAGCGGGGTGCTGGGCAAGCTCTTCGGGAATAAGACCACGGTGATCCGAGCCGGGTATTCTCGCTTCTACGATCGAAGTCTGGGCATCAACCTGGTGTCTGACCCGGTTTTGGGCGATGGGTTCATACAGCCGATTAGTTGCATTGGGCCCACCATGAGCGGCGGGTGCACAGGCGCCGCGGGCACCACTCCCAGTAACATCTTCCGCATCGGCGTGGATGGGATGGCGGCCCCTGGGCCGGCCATCGCTCCCAGCTTGCCGATCCCGGTGATGCCTGGCATCAATGTTCCTGGCGCAAACCTCGTCTCCACCATGGATAGCAACTACCGCCCCGGGAGCAGCGATGAACTCGACCTCAGTATCCAGCGGCAATTGAAAGGGGACATGATCCTGGAAATCGGCTACACGGGCCGCTGGGCGAAGCATATCTACGCGGGTGTGGATACGAACGACGTCCCCTGGATGATGAAGCTGAACGGACAAACCCTCGCCAATGCCTGGGACAACGTCTACCATTCGGTCACGAAGAACCAAACTGTTACCGCGCAACCCTGGTTCGAAAATGCGCTGGGCGGTAGCAATAGCGCGTACTGCAAAGGCTTTTCGAGTTGCACCGCGGCCGTGGCTTCGAACCTCTCTTCCTACATCTCGATCGATGACCTCACGGATACTTGGGCCGGCTTGGATAGCGCGTTCACCTTCGGACCCAACACTCTCCCCTTCATCAACCAGGATGCTATAACTTACAATGCCACCAGCATTGGCTTCGCCAACTACCAGGCCCTCGTCGCCACCCTCACCAAGCGCGTCGCGCACGGCCTGACCTTCAATGGCAATGTGACCTATGCTCACGACCTCGGTGAATTCTCTCTGAACCAAGAGTACACCGAAGCCAACCCCGAGGATCCGTGGAACCCCCGGGTGGACTATGGTCCAAACCCTTGGGACCGTAAACTCGTGATCAACTTCCTGAGCACGTACCAACTGCCCTTCGGCCAAGGCCATCGCTGGACCACCGGTAGTGGCATTGTGAACCGGATCATCGGCGGCTGGTCCGTTGACCCAATCGTGACATGGGCCAGCGGTTTGCCCATCGAGGCCTACAGCGGCTCCTGCGAGGAGTGGGGGAATGGCTACGCCCCATGGTGCGCGGGGATGGTTCCGCTTGGCAACGTCTTACAGTACGGCAATAGCAACCACCCACAGGTTTTCGGAGACAGTCAAACCGGTGTCGGCATTGCCGGAAACCCCGCGAATGGCGGAATTGGCCAGAATATGTTCAAGGACCCCAATCAGGTCTACAATAGCTTCCGGCCTGACTTGGTCGGCATTGACGGTCGCAGCTACGACTACGGCCCGATCCGCGGGCAGAAGCGCTGGAACGTGGACCTGGGCCTCACCAAGGACACCCGAATCACCGAGCGTTTTGGACTCCAGATCTACGCGCAGGCCTTCAACGCCTTTAATCACATGCAGTGGGCCGATCCTAACCTTAACCTGCTGAGTCCAGGCAACTTCGGTACGATCAGCAACCAGTACGGCGGCCTTCCCAGCTCTGCTCCGGCCTATACCCGGATCATTCAGATCGGCGCGCGCTTCTCGTTCTAGGACGATCAACAAATTACTATGCTCGACTCAGGGGCCAAGCCGTCTTGGCCCCTTTTCTTTTGGGGGTTTTGAACCGCAGAGGCACTGAGGCACAGAGAAAAACTCTGAAGTCCTCAGTGCCTCCGTGCCTCAGTGGTGAAGATGATTGAAAACGACGCGCTGACTGAGAAGATCATCGGGGCGGCGATCGAAGTACACCGGGTGCTCGGGCCCGGCTTGCTCGAGTCCGCTTACGAAGAGTGCCTGTGCCACGAACTCCATTTGCGCGGAATTGCCTTTGTCCGACAGCAACCCTTGCCGGTAGTCTACAAAGGGGTACGCCTGGATTGCGGCTACCGCCTGGACGTGGTGGTGGAAGGCCGAGTAATTGTAGAGTTGAAGACCGTCGACCGGATTCTGCCGATCCACGAAGCCCAGTTGCTAACTTATCTGCGTCTGGCAGGAATTCGCACTGGCCTAATCTTGAATTTCAACGTCCCGGTGCTGCGCCAGGGCATTAAGCGCATGGTGTTGTAAACCACTGGGGCACTGAGGCACAGAGAAAAGCTCCGAAGTCCTCAGTGCCTCTGTGTCTCAGCGGTGAATCGGCAGTTTGTAGCTGACCGAAAATCCCCCGGGGCCCGGATTCTCGATATCGGTTTTCAATTGAGGGTTTGTCTTTACGGCGCGGATAAAGTCGGTAAGTTCATCTTTGAGGTCGGTGACGTTGTGCGCCACGATCACGCCGCCGGGCCGCACCATGGGAATCACCATGTTGAGGTACTTGACGTAGTCCTGTTTCCAGGCGTCGATGAAGACGAAATCGTAAGGCCCATGGAGCTTGGGAACTTCCACGAGGGCGTCGCCGAGCTTAAGCGTAATGACTGAGTCCAGGCCAGCAGCGCTGAAATTGGCACGAGCCAGCCTCGCCCGGCCTTCGTCAATTTCCAAGGTCAGCAGGTGCCCGCCCTCCTTGCGCAGCCCCATGCCTATCCAAATCGACGAATAGCCGTTCGAAGTGCCGATCTCGAGCGCCTCGCGGGCATGGACTTTCTCCGCCAGGTTGCGCAAAAATGCGCCCTCGTCCGCATTAACATTCCAGAGGTTCCCCTCGTTCTGGCGCATCCATTTCAAGCGCTCGAGAGCACGCGCCTCGGCGCCGTCCTGCGCGGAAGCGCCTCCTGGAAAAGCGAGAAGAAAAAACGCAGCCATCAGTATTTGGATGCAGATGATCTTGATTGTCGCACTGAACATAAGCACTCCCGCCCTTTTTGAACAGCCCTCTCCCCACACGACCGAACAGCCCTCTCCCTTGGGGAGAGGGCTATGCCGTCGATGGGGGAGAGGGCCGTTCAATCAATCGGGGAGAGGGGAGAGGTCTATTTCTCCTTCCCTAGCCCCTAGTCCCCAGTCCCTAGCCCCTAGAGGTGTGGGAACTTCGTCTGGCAATCATTTCCGAAAGTGAACGAGTTTACCGTCAAGCCGGGCTTGCTGGGCGTCAAGGCCACGGTGTGCGCGCCGAAGGCCGGGTTCTGCACAAGGTAGTACATGCGCGGCTCGCGCACTTCGATATAGGAATGGCCTTCGGAATCGAACTTCACGTCCACGCCTTTATCAGCCGCGGTCAAGTCCTTGCCGTCCTGTTGAATATACACGGCAGAAGGATGGCCGTGTGAAACATTCATCACCGCGTACAGTTCGCGCGCGTGATAGCGCATTTCGAGTTGATCAGGCCCCGCCTCGCCTTTGTTCTTTTTGCCGCGATAAGTCATTCCATTCTTGTCGGCTTCCCAGGCACCGGACACTGCCGCATGACCGTCATCGATATTGGCCGGCAGCGCATAGTGGATGGTTTTGCCGTCGCGGTAGCCCTCCGGATTGCTCAGAACTCCCCGGCCTGACGAGTCACCCACGTACATCTCAGGCGTCGGCGTACCGCAGGATGGCGCAAAGGCGTTCGGCTGTTGAGCAATGGCGTAGTCGGCGGGAAACTTTATTCCCGGATTTGCTTCCAGGAGAAGATTCTCGATGGCGTGTTCGAGCGCGTCGTCGCTGCCTTCGCCGTCCTTGTGATAACGAACCACGCCTTTGGCGTCGACCAGGAAGAGACTGGGCCAGGAGTGGTTGTGATAGGCCTGCCATAGCTGGAAGGTCGAGTCCACAAAAATCGGGTAGGGCAACTCAAACCGCTTCACCGCAGCCCGCACGTTTTCGAAATGAGAGGTGATTTCAAACTCGTAATCATGCACCCCGACGATCTCGAAGCCGTACTTATGATAGCGCTCATACAGTTTCTTGTTCTCAGCGAAAGTGCGGATGCAGTTGATGCACGAGTATTCCCAGAAGTCGATGAGCACCACCTTGCCGCGTAGCTGCTCCATCGTCAGAGGGCCTGAATTAATCCACCGCGAAGCCTCGAGACCGCCGGAAGGCAATGAAGCGTTCGGTTGGGAGGCAGTAGCACCTCCAGGGCTCACCCCAACACTCGGCTGCGCCCGGGCGGGAGTCTGCGAAACAAGCGGACCGGAGCTGTCAGCCTCAGAACCGGAGGGCGGTGGGAATTCGGGAGCCCGAAAGTTGGTGGGAGTCAGGCCCGGTTCATATTGGGCTTGAGCGGCACCCGAGAAAAGCAGAAGGCAGAAAGCAATAAGCAGAAGACGCCGTAAGCCAGTTGGTTTGGGGTTCTGATTTCTAATTTCTGCTTTCTGATTTCCAGTTTCCATTTTCAAATTTCCAGTTTCCAAATTCCCTCCCTAACTATTTTCGCACAGAGCGGGGGGCGGGGGAGTGACTTTATGTCTCTTGCGTTTTGGCGCGCAGGCCTTATACTGCCTGTCCCTTGGTGCGAGTGGAGCCTGGCTTTCGCGGGGGTGGCGCAAAAACTAAGTCATTCGCGTGCAAGCGGCAATCCATCGGGAGTTGTTATGGACCCTCGATTGCTCTGGTTTATCGCGGGTGGGGAGCACGCGTAGCGTTTCTGCGCGCTCGTGATGTTTAGCTTGGTGTCTTTAGCAATTCCCAGATGGTGAAGGATTGAGATCTCGCCACGGACTGGCCGAAATGCAGAGACAAGTCCTTTAATTTTCAAATCTCTGCGCCTCTGTGCCTCTGCGGTGGGAAGGCTCTCACGAGAGGAGCGACGATGGACCGAGTAACACGCCGCAAGTTCATCCAGGTGGCAACTGCCGCAGCCGCTGGATCCATGGTGTGCTGCACAAACCGGAAGAGTCCGTGGCGGTTTTTCACCCTCGAGGAAGGGCAGACGGCAGACGCGATTTGCGAGCGACTTATACCAGCCGATCAAGATCCCGGCGCGTCGGAAGCGGGCGTAGTGAACTTCCTCGATCTTCAGCTCGTGGGTCCCTACAAGCGTTTTCGGGCCAGCTATCGCCAAGGCCTCAAAGGCATCGACCAGACGAGCGTCGAGATGTATGGAAGCCGCTTCACGGAGTTGAGCGCGGAAAAGCAAGACACGGTTCTAAAAGGGCTGGAACGAGGTGGCGCCACGGGAGAATCCTGGAAGGGTATTTCCTCGAAAGACTTCTTTGCACTCATTCTCGGCCACGCGATGCAAGGTTACTACGGCGATCCCCGGCACGGGGGAAACCGCGGGCGAGCGAGTTGGAAGATGCTCAATTTGCCGTACCCGCCCATTCGCGGGCGGTTGCACTACGACTTGACCAAATCAGGGGCGTAGCTGCTTTGGAGTGCGGCAGCGTAGCGGCCGCCTCGGAACTCCGGCAAAAATGGCGGCAGCTTCGCTGCCGCACTCCAAGGCGCCTTCGGCACAAATAAAATTATGGCACTGAAACGTGTTAATGCGGTGGTCGTGGGAGCGGGGGCCGGGGGCGGCATCGTGGCGAAAGAGCTGGCGGAAGCCGGCTTGAGCGTGGTGCTCCTCGAGCGCGGCAAGTGGTATACAGCCTTCGACTGCCGCAAGGACGACCTCCGCAATCAGCGCACTTCCGTTCTGGGCTGCAGCTTCGGTCCTGACGACGAGCGGTATCGCCGCGTGTTCGTGGACCCCCAGGGTCACGAGCGGGTGGTGCTGCCGAGCGACGGCGTCTACGGCAACAACGCAGCTTGCGTGGGCGGCGGTACCGCCAGCTACGGCGCGATGGCGTGGCGCTACATGGAGAAAGATTTCCGCATGCGCTCCACCTACGGCGCGGTGGCGGGCAGCACGCTCGAGGACTGGCCCATCAGTTACGCGGACCTCGAGCCTTTCTACGAGAAAGCGGAGTGGGAAATTGGCGTCTCCGGGGACGACACCGGGAATATTTTCCGCGCCCCGCGCAAAAAGCCGTTGCCCATGCCGCCGCTCCCGCCCGGGCGCGAACACGAGATACTGAAACCCGCCGCCAAGCGCCTGGGCTTGCATCCCTTCGACATTCCCATGCTGCGCAACTCGGTGCCCTACAACGGGCGCGCCGCCTGCATGCAGTGCCGCTGGTGCGTGGGATTTGCCTGCGAGGTCGACGCCAAGAACGGCACCCAGAACACCGTGATCCCCAAAGCCCTCGCGAGCGGCAATTGCGAGTTGCGCGCCGAGTGCGTGGTGAAGGAAATTCGGACCGACAGCCGCGGTAGGGCCACGGGTGTGGCCTACTTCGACTCGCAGGGCGCGCTCCAGATCCAGCCGGCGGACCTGATAGTATCGTCCTGCGGCGCCACGGAAACGGCGCGCCTGCTGCTCAATTCCAGAAGCAGCCTGTTCCCTCAGGGGCTTGGCAATCGCCACGACTGGGTAGGACGGAATTTACAGGGGCACGGCTATGCGGGCGCCTATGGGCTTTTCGACTATGACGTCTATGACGACATCGGCCCCGGCGCATCCATCGCCATCTGCGATTACAACCACGGCAACCCGGGCATGGTAGGCGGCGGCGCTCTGTGCAATGAGTTTATCCGTTTGCCCATCCATTTTTCTTCTATGACTCCGCCCAACCTGCCGCGCTGGGGCAAGGCGCACAAAGACTTCATGCGCCAAGCCTACCGGCGTACCGTCGTCGTGATGGGGCCGGCGCAGGAAATGCCGGTGTTTGATTCCAGGGTCCAGGTGGACCCGCGCGTCAACGACTACTGGGGAATACCGGTGGCGCGCCTTTCCGGTACCAACCACCCGCACACGGTCGAACTGGGGAAAATGCTATCCGCGAAAGCCGACGCCTGGCTCAAGGAAGCGGGAGCCGTCTCCACCTGGCCGCGTCCGCCGCGCGTCGGCCTGAGCGGAGGACAACACCAGGCCGGAACTTGCAGAATGGGCAACGACCCTAAGACTTCCGTAGTCAATCGCTACTGCCAGGTCCACGATGTGGATAACCTGTTCGTGGTCGATGGCAGCGTGCATGTGAACAACGGAGGTTTCAACCCCGTGCTCACCATTATGGCAATCGCCTACCATGCCTCCGCTCATATCGTGCAAGAGTGGAAAGGAACGAGGTTTCGGAGTTGAAGAGCAATTCAAATGGCAAATAGCAAATGGCAAAATTCAAAGGGTTTGAAACTTACAATTTCAAATGCGAAACCATTTGCCGTTTGCCTTTTGCCATTTGCCATTTGAATTGTTCTTGATTTTCTAAATCACCTATGTCACCGCTACGCTTCCGTACGATACTTTTGATTGCACTGCTGGCGGCTTTGCTCATCCTTCCAGCAAGCAGCGTATACTACGAATACTCACAGGGAAAGGCCTGCGCCCGTTGCCATGAAATCTGGCAGCCTTACACGGATTGGCACACCTCCGCACACCGCAATGTTCCCTGCTCGGACTGTCATGGGAGTGTGTTCACGTTGGATGCAGGTTTTCATTTGAATAACATACGGCGGCTGGCGGACCATCTATCCGGAAAATTGCCGGAACGCGTCGCGCTTCGCACCAAGGACGATTTCAAGATGAACGAGCGATGCCGCAGTTGCCACCAGGCTGAGTACGCCGCTTGGGCATCGAGTTCACACAGCGCCACATATGCCCAGATTTTCCTCGATAAGAAGCACAACAGCCAGCAACACCTCATGGACGATTGCCTCCGCTGCCACGCCATGCACTTCCAGGGCGGCATTCGCGACTTGGTGACACCTGTCGACTCCACAGGCCCCTGGCATCTCGTGAGACCTGAACTCGCCGGCCGCCCCGTCATTCCTTGCTTGACCTGCCACCAGATGCACCGTCAAGGCTTGCCCTTGGCACGGCCCGCCGTTAAAGCCGCGAACGCCAGCGCCATGGAGGAGATCGCCCGGCCGTCTCTGGCACTCTTTGATCGGCGAGAACTCGACCACGTTCCCTTAGTGAGCCTTTCCCTACCCCAGATGCACCAAGGCCCGCGCGCGGTCAAAATCAGTCCGGACACTCGCCAGGCACTTTGCTACCAGTGCCATGCTCCCCTCGCAAGTCTTGAGGTGGGATCAGGAGATGATCGAACGCCCATGGGCGTCCACGAAGGATTGAGTTGCCTTTCTTGCCACGAAACACACGGGCAAACCACTCGCGCCTCCTGCATGAACTGCCACCCACGCCTGTCAAACTGCGGCCTCAACGTGGAAACCATGGACACCACGTTCCGCTCTACGACCAGCCCTCACAATATCCACTTTGTCAAATGCACGGATTGCCACACAAAAGGCGTGCCAGCGAGACGAGCAGATAGGCAGGTGGGCAGGTAGGCAGATGGGCACCTGCCCACTGCCTGCCTTACCGCTTGAAGAGTCCCACCAACTCTGTCTGGGCAAGAATGTGACCCTGCATGGCGGCGTCGAGTTCCGCACGGGTTGCGGCGGGATGCAGATTGGTTTTTGTGTCAAGCGCGTAGAACCGGATGAAATAACGGTGAGGTTTTCCACGCGGAGGGCAGGGTCCACTGTACCCGGTTCTTGAAAAATCGTTCGTGCCTTGTCGGCCCCCTCCTGCCATCTGGTCGCTTCCGGGCAACGCTTCCGGAAGCCGGCGGGAACCGGCCGGGAGATCATAAGCCAACCAATGGACGAACGTCCCGGATGGGGCGTCAGGATCGTCCACAATAATGGCGAAACTCTGCGTGCCGGCGGGCGGATCGCCCCACGACAGAGCGGGCGACACATCCGCGGCCTCGCAGGTGAAACGCTTGGGTATGAAACCCCCCGGCTCGAATGAACTGGTTTTCAATTCAATCTTCGCAGCCTGTTGCCCACCCACCCGCGCTGGAAGCACGACCATCAACGTTACCAAACTAAGCAGTGGTATGAAGACCAAAACTCGTGGGAGCAGGAGCGCTGCGAATGCACGGCGAGCGTTTTTGGCCATTTCGATAACCCTCCCCCTGACAGTATGGTGAGAAAGGATGTGTGTCATGCTGAGCGCAGCGAAGCATCTGTAGTGTCTTCCTGAAAACAAACAACCGCAGATTCTTCGCTTCGCTCAGAATGACAGGACGCAAGGCTCATTCCGCAACTTGGTCGCCGCTGATCCGTTGCGCCCTGACACCTGACACCCGGCACCTGACACCTTCCCTCACCGCTGCGGGAACATAAACGATTCCAGCATGTCAGCTCGGGCCTTCTCGTCCAAGGCGATAACCGTGAGGATATCCCTCACAGAAATCATGCCTCGGTATTGCCCCTGCTGGTCCACGACCGGCAGATGGAAAAAGCCGTGCTTCTCCATCAGCCGCACACACTCATCCAAAGAGGTTTCAGGCGGCACAACGGTAAGCTCGGAAGTCATGATCTCGGAGACGCGCATCCAGGCAGGGCACTTGTTCTCCGCGGCCACCTTATTAGAAATGTCGCTTTGCGACACAACTCCGAGGAGCTTTCCCTCGCGGTCGCATACGCCGACCGACCGGATCTGCTTTTCACGCAAGTAGCGCGCAGCATCGTGTACGGTGAGGTCATCGGCAATAGAATAGAAATCCTTCCGAGAATCGATGAAGTCCTTAATTGTCATAGCTCCCCCCACGGAGTCGCATTTCCCTGAATATAAAACCGAGCTTGGTCCGGTTGCAAGGGTTTTGAACACAAGATTATGTTAATCTGACGGCGAGGTGGAGACCATGGGACCTTTTCGTTATCACGTGTTTGTCTGCGAGCAACAAAAAGCCGAGGGGATGTCGTGCTGTGCGGCGCGCGGCTCTGCGAAGGTGCTCGAGGCATTGCGCAAAGAGGTGACTGAGAGGGGGCTGGCGAATGACGTGCTGGTCACTGCCTGCGGTTCGTTCGGCCTTTGCGATCGCGGGCCGAACATGGTTGTTTACCCTGAGGGCGTCTGGTACTCAAGCGTGGCGCCGGAGGATGTGCCGGAGATCGTGCAGACGCACTTTCAGAGTGGAAAAGTTGTGGAGCGGTCGGCGAATAAAGATGTGGCTGCCCTCAAGCAGGAAATCTGCGCAAATCGCGACAAAGCGCTGGCTGCGCAACGTGCGCAAGCTGCCTCCGGCGTCCTTCCTGACGATATGAACCGAACTCTGCGAGGATTTCAGGAAAGCCGGGTAGTCCTCGCCGCCGTCGAACTGGATTTGTTTACCGCCGTGGGTAGCGGCGCGAAGGCCGAGGAGGTTGCGTCCCGGGTGGGCGGCGACCCGCGCGCCACGGAAATGCTATTGAACGCCCTCGTGGCGATGGGATGGTTGGCTAAGAACGGCGCTGTCTTCAACAATACCCCATCGAGCGCAAGGTATTTCGTGACGGGTTCTGCCGATGACTGGCATGTGGCAACGCTGCATTTGGCGCACCTTTGGGAGACGTGGTCGACGCTCACCGAGTGTGTTCGCGCCGGCACCTCGGTGACTCGCCAGGCAATGGCAGGGCGCGGTGAAGATTGGACGACCGCTTTCATCGCGGCCATGCACCGCAACGCCCGTGCGCGGGCGCCGCTGGTGGTCAGCGCCGTCGGCACGGAAGGTGTGTCACGCATGTTGGATGTGGGCGGAGGCTCAGGCGCCTATTCCATCGCCTTTGCGAGCGCCAAGGCGAAACTCGAGGTTGACCTGCTGGACCTGGCCAAAGTCCTCCCCATCACGCAAGGACACATCGAAAGCGCAGGTCTTGCGGGCCGCATTCGGACGCGCCCAGGGGACTTGCGTGTCGACCAACTTGGAGAAGGATATGACTTGGTGCTGGTATCGGCCATTTGCCACATGCTGGGTGTCGCTGAAAACAAGGACCTCCTGAAGCGATGCTTCAAGGCCCTCGCGCCTGAGGGCCGAGTGGTGATTCAGGACTTCATCCTTGAGCCGGACAAGACCGCGCCCAAATCGGCCGCGCTATTCGCAATAAACATGCTGGTGGGAACAGAAGGGGGAAGCACCTACACGGAGGCGGAATACGCTGCCTGGCTCGCGGAAGCAGGCTTCGAAGACATGCGGCATATCCGCCTGCCCGGACCTTCTGGGCTGATCATCGGCCGACGCGTGTAGGGGAAGCGTTCAACTGGATCGTGTGGCGCAGCAAGGCCAGAGCCGCAGCGTCGTCGAGGAAGCGAAATCCCCGCCCGAAGTTCTCAATCACCGAACAGAATTCGCACTCGTAGGGGCAGCCGCGCGAAGTGTTCACAACGTTGTGAGTAATTCCCTGATTGACGCGGTCGGCGTACAAAGGAAACGGTAGATCGGAAAGTTCCTCGCCGGTCAGGTAGGGACGGTCCGGATTGTGGATGACTTCGCCGTCCCGGCCAAGAAAACTCACTCCCAGCAGATCCTCGAGATGCGGCCGCTGGAAGTCATCTCGCACGCGTTCAAGTAAGAGCGGCAGCGTGAAGTCCCCTTCGTGGGTGACGACGACATCGCCAAATTGCAGCGACTCATCCGGCAGCGCCGTGGGATGGGGGCCGCCAAAAACTATTTTCACGCCGGGATTGAGAGCGCGGACCTTCCGCGCCAACTCGAACGACTGGTTCGCTGTGCGCGTGATGACTGAGAGCCCCAGGACGTCCGTGTTGGCCAGGCGTTTCCAATCATCTGCGTCCAGACGGCCCGTGTCGCGGTTGTACTGCGGGTCGAGTGTGACCACGTCATCGAATCCCGCCCGCCGGCAGACCGCAGCCAGCAACGGTACGCCGCGAGCAGGATAGCGGAACAGCGAATAGACGTCTTTTGCGATTCGGCCGTCCAGCCGTCCATCTACGGTGGCGGGCAATTCGACAACGGTAACGCGCAAATTCTTCACTAAAACACCTTCTCTTTTCTGGAATAGCATCGGCAGTGCACGAATTCTACTGAGTGCAGCACACACGAATCGAACCTCGCATGATACAACTTCCAACGTCTTGTGTCCAGAATTTGAAATCTGAAATTCGAAATCTGAAACTCGATATCTGAGAACTTGCTCAGCTCAATTGAACGGTTGGCGGCGATTGCTATAGAATGACACCTTGATGCCGGCCCGGTGTGATAATCTCAGCGGCGAGTTTACCTCGCCACGGTGCGGCGTCAGGCCGCCTCGACGTCGAGGGTGAACGCTACGAGAAGGGAAAACGCTTGCAGTCGCTGAAAAAACCCCTTAATGACTCCTGGCGCAGGCTTATGCTTTCCCTGACCGTCTTATTATGCGGCTTGGGGCTGCTCTTCTGGCCGGCGCGCACTTTGCGAAGTGATAACTTCGTTTTTTACTTCCCGACTGCGCGGCACGTGATTCCCCTGGAGGTGATCGATAACACCCAGTATTTGCCCCTCCTTCAAGTCCTCAATCAGGTGGGAGCACTGAACGGCCTGACGGAG
>JBELAJ010000200.1:0-13401 GCA_049508935.1 Terriglobia bacterium
CCGCACCGGAAGATTGTTGTAGTCACGCGCAAAAAACTGCCCGAGCGTCGCAAACCTCGTTAGCTTGCAGCAACTTGCACGTAAAGCGTCACTCCAACTCAATGGTGAACACCCGCTACATCATGAGTCCGTGTTGCCTCTCGCCCATGGGCTCCGGGTCGTCAAATCCCGAGAGGCAGAAGGCGATGGAATCGGCGGAAAAGGAAGTGGCGTCGGTTAAGACTCCTGCTGACGCGGCCGGCCTGTCGTTCTTGGCCAAGGTGCGGCTCGCCTCAGCCGCGGCGTGGTCGCCCGACCCGAAAAACCCGCCGCTCTATCTTCGCCTGCCCAGGAAAGACGGTGAGCCCCAGCCCGAGGTGATTGCCAAATGGGCGGCGAATGCGCCTCTGGCGTTCATCGACCAGTACATTGACAACTTGCGCCAGTATCGAGCGATTGCGATTGATATAGGCGATCAGGACGGCCTGAGATTCGACACGATCAAACTGCACGAGGTCCTCGACACCTATGGCATACCCAATAGCTTTGAGGTTTATCACGGCACCCATACCAGCGGCCTCGCCGTTCGCTTTCAAAACTATGTCATGCCTTTCTTTAGCAGAAATCTCTGCGCGACGGAAAGCTGCAAATGAGCCCGCGCCCCGTTGCTAACGAAACACGTTGTAGGGGCCGGCATGCCGTCCCCGCGGGCGGGTACGGCCACGTAAAAGCCGCAGAGGAGGGCAAACTGCGCCCACCTCCGCGCTACCGGCTCCATTCGCTGGTTCAGGCCATGCTGGCCGTTAACGACATGTTCGTGATGGCCCAGCCGCGACTTGCAAGTTTTTTCTTTGAGGACGTGCGTGCCTTCCTCGACCGCCAAGACGCGGGTGGCGCATACGTCGCGACGCTTTTGGTCGCGATGTAGTCGCCAGTCGTCCGGTCCGCAACGTGCCAAGGGCTACTATAAAGGCTCTCCGCATGCAAGTCGTGGCGTGGATACCGTCCGACGACACCAAAAGCCGCATACATGCCGACAACTAGCGTCGGCACGTATGCGCCACCCGCGGGAGTTCGATGTTGACCAGATTGCACCATCATTGGGAATCCCACTCGACACCAGGCAACGGTGACACCACCGTTATTCGTGTTCCATGGCCTGGGTCGCCAACGATTTCAATCTGTGCGCCAATCCGCTCAGCGCGTTCACGCATATTGGTCAGACCGAATCCACAGCCATTTCCAGGAGTTGCGGAGTGGAACCCGCGGCCATTGTCCTGCACGGATAACCGCAAGACCGAAGGTTCGTAGCTCACGTGGACTTGAATCTTGCTCGCATCAGCATGTCGAAGGGCGTTGGTCACCGCCTCCTGAGAAATGCGAAGAAGCTCCATCGTCATTGCCTTGGGCAGCGGATAAGGATTCCCCTTAACAGAAAACTCGAGCACAGAGGAGCTGCTTGTCCTAATGCGCTCCAGGAAAACCTTGACGGCGCCCGCCAAGCCCTCAGTGTCCAATTCCGGGGGGCGTAAAGCCCAAACCGAACGCCGGGCTTCCGCAAGGCTGGAGGAAGCCAGGACCTCAGCCTCGTCCATCAGCTCGAAGGCTTTGTCAGGGCTGGCGGACCGAATTTCACGTGCGGCGGCCAATCTCAGCATCACTCCTACAAAGCCTTGCGCTAAGTTATCATGGAGCTCACCAGCCATCCGGTTGCGCTCTTCGGTGATCGCAGATTCTATCAGTTGGGCCTTCATTGCTACTTCAGCTCGTTTGAGCGAGGAAATGATGGTCTCGTGCACGCGCCACCCCGTGATCAGCGTTGCCACCGTGTACAGCGCGGCGAGCAAGCCCATGGCAACGTGGACCTCGTCGCCCTCCGAAAGCAAGCGCAGGGCGAAAGGGAGTCCGCTCAAGGAAATGAACAGGGCGAAATCTACGACGCTCGCAGCTAGAACCGAGGCCGCGCCCACCATCATTCCGCCCAGCACGAACGCCAGGAAGACCTGGTTGGTCAAATGGTCCTTGGGATATAACACGAGGCCTGCGGCTCCCCAGCCGGCCGCGGATAGTGCGGCGCCGATTGAGAATAGGAGACCCCAGACGCGAGCCGTCCTCAGATTGACGCGACTGCGAAAAGACCGCCAGAGACTAAATCTCCCCGAAGAGACAAGGAACATGTAGGTGAGCCAGCCCAGCACCGCACGGTGCGGAATGACGGCCCACTGGAGGAAGCAAAGAACCGACGACACAACGGCGGTAATGCCGACGCTGAGCGCCGTATTCCGGTAGAGCAGACGGGTCTGTTCAGCCTGGACTGCCGGTTCCCAGGTCCGTTCAACGGTTGGCTTGGCACTAGGAGGGCTTATCATCGGCACCATATTACATCAAGTAGCTAGTTGGTCGGTAACTGTTTCGGCGATTATTTACTTGATATGGTAAAGGTGTCAAACTATTGAAATGTCACACGCACTCGATGGGGCTACCCTCAGGATAGAAAGGGCAGTACGACACTTTGATGAATTTGAAAACGAGTTCAGCACCTTCAGGAAGTCCAACATAGATAAGGTTTCCATCGCGGGTGGCGCGTACGTCGCGACGCTTTTGGTCGCGATGTATGCGCCCCTCGTCCGGTCCGCAACCTGCCGGAGGGCTAGTATAAATGCTCTCCGCATGCAAGTCGTGGCGTGGATACCGTCCGACGACACCAAAAGCCGCATCCATGCCGACAACTAGCGTCGGCACGTATGCGCCACCCGGCCTGCTTCGCACCGCGTCAGCCCGCGTCATTGTTTGTATTAATGCGACTGTCCCCAGAGGTGCTTGAGGCGGGAGGCCCACTGCGCGTCCCAATCGGTGGTTTCTTGCCAGGAATCTCGCTGCACCCAGACTTTACGAAGCTTTTGCCAGTAATGATCTCTGGTTTCGGCAAGCGCCTTCGCACCGCCCGCCGGGAGATAATTCTTGCCCGCATCAAACTCGCTGGGAGGCTGGGCGGGCAGATCGCTGCCGAAGGGGTATTTTTCCTGCAAGTTTGTTACCGCTGCCTGCCAATAGGCCCGTGCCACCTCTTGTTCCCGGTCGCGTCGTGAGGGGCTCCAGTTTGGGGTTTCGTCAATAAATTCGGCGGGCGGCTGCGCCTGAAGTTGCATCACAGGAGTTGGCCAAAGATAGACGGCCAAGACGGGAACCGCAATTGCCAAAAGGATGCCTGTCGCCATCGCGGGTCTCGGCACAAGCCATCGCCGCCTGCGGTGATTTTCGTGCCGAAAGGGAAGGGGGAACGCGGCGGCCGGACGCTTTGACACCAGGTGCTCGAATTCTCTTCGCGAGGTCTCGTACTCATTCTTCAACTGCTTGTGCTCCGCTTGAAGACTGGCGGTAATGCTCACTGCAAACTGACTTAGGGACTCGACTTTTGCCTGGACGACGCTGCTCAACTGCCGCTGGCTCTCCTCCACCCACTTCTTTTGTTCCGCTTCGAGACCCGCCGCGGCGCTCGCTACGGCTTGCTTGAGGTGCTCGAGATTCGTCTGGAACACGCTGGCCGACTGCCGCTGGCTCTCCTGCTCCGCCTGCCGCGCCTGGTTCGCTTCTTCCCTCAGCTTCTCAAGGGTTGCCTCAGCTTGCTTCTGAAACTCGACGGACCACCGCGCTCCCAACTCCTGGCCAAGTTTCTCCAAATCCTGCGCCTGCCTCTCGACCTTCCCGTGCAAACCCTGGAGACTGGTCTCGATGCGCCACTCGAAGCCCTCGACTAGGGCTTTCAGGCGTCCCTCCACTTCCTGGAGCGCAGCGGACACTCCCGCCAAGCGTTCTTCCGCCTCACCGGTTCGAGCTGCCAAACTGGTTTCCCTCTTCTCCTCCGCCGCCTCGAGTTGCGCCACCGCCTCTCCGGCAGCTTTCTTGATGGATTCCACGTCCGAGGCCGTTGCCTCCTGCATCTCGTTCGCGTGTTCTTGCAAAGCTAACCCTACTCGCATGCTTATTTCCTCCTGTGCAGCTTTCCAAAGTGAGGCCATCTTTGCCTCCGCCAGGCAGGCCAGTCGCTGCTCGCTCTCCTCGAGGACCTTCCCCGAATTCTTGATTTCTTCCCGCAGCCCCGCCATTGCTGCCACGGCTTCCGTTGTGAACTGCCGCGATAACTGCTCCACCAACTCCCGGCTGACTCTTTCCGAATCCTCCGCTTGGTTGGTTGCAGCGTGGACGAGGGTCTTGACCGGCGAATCTTCTTCCGGGTGCGCGAGGTTGGGCGGCGAAAGTGCCGGCTCGCTCGAAGTGTCACGGGGCGCCAGCTCCGGCGATCGAAGGTCAAGTTTGTAAGGTTCTCGATGCCGCCGAACTTTGAAGAGGGCCCCCGCTAGCAAAACAACCGAGGCGATGACTGCCCAGCCAAGCCAAGCTGTCTTTTTCTTCTGCACTTGGACCGGTGCAGTATTGTCGGGCAACGCCTCCGGCACTTGTGCGGCCAAGCCCGTGTCCTTAAGTTCCACGTAGACGTAGAATATCTGGCTCTGGCCGTTCTCATCCTGCACCACCAGCGAAACGCCGCCCTGCGCCTTGCCCTCGATTCGGATCTGGTTGGGATTCTCCAGCGCGGCATCGATAATCCCTGGGCTGGACACTGAGAAGCGCTTGATAGGCGACGGCGAGCTTACTTCCAGCGGCTGGCCCATAAGCACGTGCAAGAGCTCCGCCTGGCCCGTTTCCGGCTGCGGCTGGGACTCCTGCCCCGGCTGCGGCTGGCTCGGCGCCGGCAGCACCTCTGGCGATGGTTGTGGCTGCTCTGCCTGCGGCGCCTGCGCCAGCGCGCCTCTCAGCATGAGCATCAAACCCATGCCCGCGAGTAGTCCGTAGTAGCGCTTGCCGGTCTTCACCCTTCTCACGCGCAACCGCCCATGGAGAAATTACACGCCTCGAAAGCTCCGGCCTTCGCGCCAGTCCCTGAAATGACTGCGGTGCAACAGATCGCCGCTGGCAGGGGTTTGAAGCAAAGGCTGCCACGGCAAGACAGGGCCGCCGTGGCCGGGGGTGGCGCAGTTCGTGCCTTTGCCATAATGGACACGGGTGGTGTTCACCTCCCGCTCTTCCGCTTGAAGCTCTGAATTCTATCGACCGGGGGTACTAGTACTCAACAGTACCTTGGTAAGGGGTTACGGCCTAGCCACACCTCCTGCCCAAGGGGATCAATTAGCTTGAACTGATCTCGTGTCCTGGGTCAGAAGTTCGTCAAGAGCGTCTTTCTCGTGCGCGCCGGTTTTTCGGAGCCCCGTCAGGGGATGCATATCGTAGCCCAGAGCGCAAGCCCTGCGTTGGATGGCCCTCGCCCCGTCCGTCAGTTGACGGACACCCCTCTCCCGCCGGGGCGGAAGAGGGGACGGGGGTGAGGGTGCAGTGTGCGCGATCCGTCGGCTGACGGATTACGCGCTGCCGCCCGTCGGCTGACGGGCCGATTTCTTAAAGGAACATACGACTCAGGCCAGCAGTTGACTCAGCAGGCCATTCGCATCTTTCAGCAGCAGTTGAGGGGCGGCTCCGGAGATATGTTTTCCCGTTTGGGCGTTAACCTCGTCGATAAAAGCCTTTAAGAGTTTTTCGGCCCTTTCCGTGTCTCCACCGAGGGCAGCATTCGAAGCAGCAGTGATCTTGTTTGAAAGGACCTTCGCCACTCCCTTGCCATCGATCAGGTCGAGGACCAGCATGTACCTGATGTCGTCGATCGTGCCCTCAAACGTCGTATCCGTCGCCACAGTTCCTGATAAGTCCGAGGCCGCAGAGGCCGGGAGTTGGTCTGTGGATGTTGGGTCGCTGGGACCGGACGCCTCAACAGGTTCAGGTGCAGTTCCGCCTGAGGCCTCAGGATCAGCCGGGTCCGTCACGGCTTCGACACTCGCGACAGGCGGGGTCGGAGCAGGCGGGTCAGCCGTCAGGCCGACCGGGGCTGAGGTCTTTTCTCCATTTGAGCCCTCACCCTGATTTTCAATGCCGGCGGCAGGGACGGCATCCGCCGCCCCCTTCTCTTGCGCGGCGGGCTCTTCTTTCAGCCCCAGCGCAGTCGCCGGTTGGGTAACAGAAACGGGGACTTGCGGTGGAGGAGGGGCGGATGAGGACATGGTGAGTTTTCCCCGCGAAGCGGCAAGCCCCAGAGGCTTGCCCAACGTGTTGCTCACGAGGTTTTGCAGGCGTTCCCACTCCTCATCGTCCAGCTCGTCGTGGAAGCTGACGAATTTCACTAACTCCGAAAAGATGTGCTTCCCCCGAACCAGGTCCTCGGTATCCGGATGTTGGACAGGCCAAGCTGTTTCCGTAATTCGGTCGCGTAGTTTTCGCGCTTCCTCCTGGCACTGAAATAGCGGTGCAAACTCAGTGCCGTCGACGTGGGTGATCGTGAGGACCTTTTCCAAAACGGCGCACGCCGCTTGCTGGTTGATCCGGTGTGCAGTTTGTGCTTCGAGAGTACTCGAAACAGACTCCATGAACGACCGGAGGTCCTTGATCGAGCCAAGCTCGGGCGTCGCAGGAAGACCGGATACGGACTCCGAGAGCTTGAGCACCACCCGCTTGATCTCCTCAAACTGTTGGGCAGAATTCGCAAGTTCGCGAAGGTGCCCCTGAGGCACAGGACGCCCCACAGTCTCCAGCAGTTCTGCAGCCTCTCGAACGCGATGAGCAAGGGCCTTGTAGCTCATCTCTAAATCATTTAACTGATGAACAAGAACCTCGGAAAACGGTGTCATGATTACCTCTCGCAGCATTCTCTCGGGTCAGATAGAACGGAAATGTTACGTAACTTCTGAGCGAACTGCAATGGAGACTAAGGGCGCCGAGTCATGCCTCCAAGATCGCCGGAGCCGTTGCGCTACAAAGAGCCCGCATCTGACTGTACGGCCGCTCCCACCGTGGCCGCGGTCAGCGGTATCTCTGTTAAGTTCCCGGCAAGTTGGCCACCTCAGTAGTCTCGCGCCATCCCGCAGTGGGGATTGCGACCCCCAATAGTCGCGCTGAAATTACCAATGCGGCAACAGTACTAAAGTGCTGGTCGCCTCATTCTTAGCCGTGAAGGACTGCAATTGCACCTGAGCGAAGGGAGGCTTGTTTTCTGCTTGACATATTCCGATATGGGAATGTATCGTGGAGTTAATGGCCAGGGCAGCGACCAATTCGGATGCATTCAACGCGGTGGCTGAGCCGCGCCGGCGCGACATTCTCGTGTTCCTCGCGGACCGGGAGCGGCCCGTGAGCGACATCGTGGCGGCGCTGGAAATCGAGCAGCCGTCGGTCTCGAAGCACTTGCGGGTGCTGCGCGACGTGGGCCTGGTGCGGATGCGGCGGGAGGGACGGCGAAAGCTCTACCAAACGAATGCGACGGCGATACGTCCGCTGCACGAATGGGCGGGCGAGTTCGAGCGGTTCTGGCGGCACACTCTGAGCCGGGTGAAAGAGCGGGCCGAAGCCATGATGGCGGAGGCGGGCGCGAAAGAGTGTGAGTCTGCGTCTAAGTGAAGGCTTCGCCCCGCGCCAAGGACGAAGCATCTAACAGGGTGTTAGAAGTATTCAATTCGGGGCTTTACAGACTGCAGAAGTATGCCTGACCAGTGTCATTCTGAGCGAAGCGAAGAATCTCGCTCTGGGTTGAGCCAACCGAGGAGCAAGGATCAGGGCGAGATTCTTCGCTTCGCTCAGAATGACAACGGATTTGCTGGAACAGGGAGTCAAATCGGCAAAAGAGAGGAGAAGAGCTATGTCATTGGCACAGTGTCTGATTATGGAGTTGGAGGAGCAGGCGCCGCTCACAAGGAAATTCCTGGAGCGGTTGCCGGAAGACAAGCTCGGTTGGAAGCCGCACGAGAAATCGATGACGGCGGGGCAGTTGGCGCTGCACATCGCGCAGGTGCCCGGCGCGATCGCGAGACTCGTGCAGCAGAACCCGGCCCAGGCGCCAGACTTCGGCAGGCTCAGGACGCAGCCGGCGACCTTGCAAGAGGTCCTGGCGGCGCATGACGAGAGCCTGGCGACGGTGCGAAGGGAACTCGCGAGGTTCGACGACGTCGGGATGCAGGAGTTGTGGCGGATCAAGCAGGGGGACCGCGAACTGTTTGCCTGCCCCCGCGCGAAGTTCGTGCGCGACGTCATGCTGAGCCACTGGTATCAACACCGCGGCCAACTCAGCGTTTACCTTCGGTTGCTGAATATCCCGGTTCCGGCGACTTGGGGACCCAGCGCCGATGAGCCGCCGGTTTTTTTGCAGAAGGCTAAAGGGGCTTAGAATGGGGAAGCATTGGCGAAACCAATTCACACAAAGGAGGACACATGAGCACGGCGATGATGGCACCAAAGGTTGAGGATTTGACGCTGAGCATTACCGAGGAGATTCATGTGAAGGCGACGCCCGAGGTGACGTTCGAGGCGCTGCTCGAAGAGTTGGGCCCGGGAATGATGGGTGGGGAGGACAGGCCGATGCGGATGAAGATCGAGGCGTGGCCGGGCGGGAGGTGGTACCGCGACCTGGGCGACGGGAACGGGCACCTGTGGGCGCACGTGCAGGCGATCAAGCGGCCGACGCTGCTGGAGTTTTATGGGCCCCTGATGATGTCGCACGCCGTCGTTTCGAATCTGCAGTACCGGCTGAGCGAGGAGCCGGGCGGCACGCTGATCAAGTTTCATCATTACGCGCTGGGAGCGATTTCGGACGACTTTCGAAAGGGAGTCGCCGAGGGATGGAAGCACATCCACGAGCGGGCGAAGCAGCGCGCGGAGAAGTAAGCGGGTAGCGCAGCCCGCCGACGTTGCGGTCTGCGGCTCTTCTCGTGCCCGCAACGACTATTGGCCGGCGCTAAGTCCTCACGAAAGTACCGCGGCCCTCAAAAACGGAGGTCCGCGCTACCCTGGAAGGTTCGAATGCCAAGGAGGCCCACGATGTTATGTCCCATGTGCATAGCGAACGCGGCGCTAGCCGTGGCAGGAGTGACGACCTCGGGCGGCGCGACCGCGCTTGCGCTGCGATTCCTGCGGCGAAAGCGGGGAGCGAAACGGAAGGCGGAAGGAGGATTCCTGAGCTCTCGTTCGCGCCGGGCGAGGGATGGGCAAGATCGCACAGCACGTTCGGAATGAAACCGTTATATTCATCGAGAGGAGAAACGACAATGGCAACGCCGATGATGAAGCAGGCGAAGGTTGCGTCGCCGGCCGAGTGGGTGGCGGCGCGGAAGGAGCTGCTGAAGAAGGAGAAGGAATTTACGCGGTTGCGGGATGAGCTGAGCCGCGCGCGGCGAGAGTTGCCGTGGGAAAAGGTGGAGAAGAAGTACGTGTTCGAAGGGCCGAAGGGGAAGGAGACGCTGGCGGACCTCTTCGAGAGGCGAAGCCAGCTCATCATTTACCACTTCATGCTGGGGCCGGGATGGAAAGAGGGCTGCCCGAGCTGTTCGTTCATCGCGGACCACTTCGACGGGATGCGCGTGCACCTGGCGGCGCGGGATATCACGCTCGTGGCGGTTTCGCGGGCGCCCCTCGCGGAAATCGAGGCTTTCAAAAAGCGCATGGGATGGGGATTCAAGTGGGTGTCGTCGCACGGCACGGATTTCAATCTGGACTACCAGGTGTCGCGCGAGCCGGGAAAAGCGGCGGACGAGAAGGTGCTGTACAACTACGAAATGCAGGCGTTCCCGTCGGAAGAGCGGCCGGGGCTGAGTGTGTTCTACAAGGACGCGGCGGGCGAGGTGTTTCACACCTACTCGTCCTATGCGCGCGGCCTGGATCTTCTGGTGGGCGCGTATAACTTCATCGATCTGACGCCCAAGGGGCGCAACGAGGAAGGGCTGAAAAACACCATGGCCTGGGTGCGGCACCATGATAAGTACGGCGAGGGTCTAGTGAGCCTCCCGCGCTGAGCCTCGATCCCGGGCGGCGGCGGGGGGCGAATACATTGATCTTCATGTATGCGCCTTTTGCATTCCCAGTCGATGACGGCGCATACATAGAAACCAATGTATGCGCCACCCGGGGCTTTTATCGAAGAAAAACCGCGAAGCAGGGCCAGGTGCGCCCGCCTCCCTGCTACGCACCCTCCCCTGGGTAGTTTCCTAACAAGGATGTCATTCCGAGCGGAGCGGGGAATCTCGCTCTATCCTTGAATTTGGGGCACACTCGAGCGAAGCAGAGCGAGATTCTTCGCTCCGCTCAGAATGACATCCCCCTACTGGATCCATCAATTTAGGACACCACCCTCCCCTGTCTTGACATCCGCTTTATAGCAAGGTAGATTCACATTCGGGCAGATTCCTGAACAATTTGGTTGACCGCGCGAACCTCGGGCGACGCGGCCGGAGGACACGCGCCGGTCAAGACACGGCTTGGAGGATCCTCATGAAGAAAGCATCTCTGAGAACCCTTGTGCTCGTATCTGCGGCTTTGTTGGCGCAGTGTTGGGCGCCTGTTTCCGGTTTTGCAGACGCTAACAATACATGCTCGAACGCGACCCTGCACGGCAGCTATGCCTTCACGGAGTCCGGCACCATTGTGGATATCGGTCCGGTGGCGGTGGCGGGTGTTTTCCAGGCAGATGGGAACGGCAACCTCACTGCCAACGATACGGTGAGCTTGAACGGGGAGATCGTCCAGGAGAGCCTGAATTTCACTTATCAAGTTAACCCTGACTGCACCGGTTCCGCTTCTTCGGCTCTCAACCAGGAATCGGCACACTTCAACTTTGTCATCATCAACTTCGGCGAGGAGGTGACCGGGATCCATACTGACTCGGGAACCACCTTAATTCTGAAAGCCAAGCAGCAATTCAGTAAGAGGCCGAATGCGGCGCAGCAGGATTGATTTTCGAATGGGCGGTGTAGCTGGTGCAGAAGAGCCGCGGAAGGGGCCAACTGCGTCCACCTCCGCGCTAGCGGATCCCTTGATCTCAGGGCCATGCCGTGCGCCAGCCGACGCGCTACGGCCCCCCTTCAGGTCAATCGTAGCGCATACATAGAAGCCAAGGCGGGCGCCACCCGCCGACATTATCGATGCGCCAGCCGGCGGGGACGCTCGGCAAGCATCAGTGTGCGCGGGCCGGCAACACAGGCATTTCGGTTTCATCGTCGAATCATCTGATGTAAACTCATCGAGACAAATCGATCTCAATATCGGGCATTCGACGGGGTGAGGAATGACTGCAAACGTACTCGCCATAAATGGCTATAAGACTGGCCGCAGAGCGCCGCTTGAGTTGGAGGCTCCGGGGGTTCAGCACGGGAATACAACCCAACTCCCGGCGGCTGTGACACTGCCGAAGGGCCGGTGGATGTGCATTCCCGCCGCATTAATTCTGATCGGGGTCATGGCAATGGGAGCGTTGGCCGGGCAGGGAAAGGGAAGCGCACCAGAGCGCATTCCTCCCAAGCGCTCTTCACAGATTGGGAACGGTTTGGGGGGCGTGAACACCAGTTTGCCGCGCGATCCCTACATTCCCTGGAACCGTTGGTGGTGGACGAGCATGTTCGACTCCGGCCTGAAGTGGGCTCGGATCGGGCAGTACGAGGACACCTCGGACATCACGGGCTGGGATTGGATCGAGCAGAAGCGCGGGGAGTTCAGTTGCTTGCCTGAACTCGACGATTATGTGGATTCGCTGGTTGATAACGGCGTCAAGGTTCAGTTGCAAATCCTTTATGGCAACCCCATGTACACCTCGCCGGCGGGCCGTCTGCCTGACGCCATCACGCCCACCCCGGCCAGCGTCCACAATCCCGACCGGAATCTCTACTCGGTCTTCTGGCCACCCAAAACGCCCGATCAGATCGCCGCGTTCATCCGATACACCCGTTGGATGGTCAACCATTTTCGCGGCCGCATCCACTATTACGCGCTCTGGAACGAGCAGGATGGCTCCTATTGGAACCCGGATCCCAGCCCCCAGGAATACGGCCGTTTGTTGGGCGCCTTCGTAAAAGCGGTGCGCGAAACCGATCCGGATGCCAAGCTGGTTTACGGCGGGCAGGCCACGCTCTCGGCGGATTTTGCGCGCGCGGCGCTGGACGCCTGCCAGTGCGCTTCCAGCCTCGACGTGTTTGCCTACCACACCTACCCCGGCGGCTACTCCGAAAACACGCCTCCTGAGTCTATGGACTACGGCGCCTTCGGCCCCTTGACGCCCAAGGCGCTTCGCGAGGCGGTCCGCAATTATCCCGGCATTCGTTCCGACATCGTGTTCTGGGATGACGAGTTCAACATCATGCCCGATCTTCCCCGCGGCAATGATGAAACGGTGCAGGCGAAATACGTTCCGCGCTTGATGCTCTACAACTGGGCGAACGGGGTCGCCTCCTGGATTTGGGAGCTCATCAATGACACCAGCAGCAGCGAGGGCGATAATTTTGGGATCATTCACGGGATGATGTTCAAGCCCGCCGATTTCACCCCCCGGCGTGTCTATGCCGACGTCCAGAATTTGGATGCCCTGTTCTCCGACACCGAACGCGATACCTCGATTGAAATCTCCAGTCCGGATTTTGCGCCCATTCAAGCGGATTCTGGAGCGCCTGTGCTCGCCTATGGTTTTCGCTCGCCGAAAGGCAAGGCGGCTGTCGGTTTCTGGCTGGCAGCGCATAGTTGGCCCCACAACAACTACGTTCCCAAATACGTGACCCTTGTCTTAAAAAACACCGGCATCGAACATCCGGTGCTGGCGAGTGTCTATAGCGGCGAAATCAGGCCGCTGGAATGGAAGGCGGGGACGCGGGACACCCTGGAAAAAGTCCCGCTGCTCGATAGCGTGCAAGCCATCGTTGACGCCAGCTATTTCGACTGGCCGGTGCTGCCCGAAAGCCCCAGCTCACTGACGGCCAGGGTGGAGAGCGAGTCCGTGAAGCTCACCTGGGAGACCCGTGGTGGAGAGGCGACTGCCATTGCCGTGGAACGGCGCGCGGGCGATCAGGGCCGCTGGGAACGCATCGCAAAGCTGCCGGCAGATACGAAGGCATACGACGACAACCACCCGCCGGGCGGCGAGGCTGCGTCCTATCGGGTTCGAGCCCTCAACGATGCGGGCGAATCCGCCTATTCCAACATCGTGCGTGTCAAAAGATAAAACTTGCTGGGCCCGGATTTCTCTAACCTAATTTCCCTGCAGGAAGCACCTGGAAGTGTGCGGCCCCCTTAAGTCAGAAGGCGTGAAAAAACCAGCCGCCTGTCATCCTGAGCGAAGCGAAGGATCTCCGCAGTTTTCTGTGATTGAACGATCAAGGAGAAACTGCTGAGATCCTTCGCTGCCATGAGAATGACTCCCCTCCTCAGCGGGAGGAGGGGTAGGGGTGGTGGGCATAGGCGTTAAAATAAGAATTGCGATTTTTGGGTCTAACGGTTATGCTCGCGGCATGAAACGACCGCGACTTCACGATGAGTGCGAGTGGCCGTATATTGTCACGTTGCTCCCTCGCG
>JBELAJ010000201.1:0-13331 GCA_049508935.1 Terriglobia bacterium
CCCGTCTCCATGCGCTCGATCCGGTTGCGACGCCAGTAGAGCTTGCCCAGGTCGGCGACTTGGTGGTCCCAGAGGGCGTCGCCGGGGCCGTAGGTGGTGGCGAGTTCCCGTTGCAAGGCTGCATACCGTTCGGGATCTTCGCCCAGGGCGCGCATGACGGCGGCTTCGTTTTCAGGCGCGGCATCACAGCCGTGCTTGAGCGCGTTCATTTTCATTCGCTCTTTTCCGGCCTCGCTGCGAGGCCCGGTGGAGCGCTGCGAATTGCCCCGAGCGGCAGCGAGCCGCTGGGGAGTGAGACAAGTAGATTTACGTATGGACATAGTAACTCCATGAATTGGAAAGCGGGCTGGCGCAGACTCCTGCCTTTTGGAGTCTGCGATGTCCCGAAGGGACAGGTCTGTGCTGCCTGCTCAGTCCAGTCGATCCATCCGGAGCACGGACACGTCACTAATACCGCCAGCTTGACCACGGCCAATCCCCAGGCGAACTCACCCGCCCGCGCCTGACCGGGTTCAGTTTCTCTCGGCGCTTCTTTTCGGTGAAGACGTTGAAGGGGTGGAAACGCCGATTCCAGACCGGATAGCACATCAGAGTCCCCGGTGTTGTGCAGTGTCCTAAATGTGTGTTGGCCCGGTGTCTCAAGTTCAAAACTGATCTCCACCTGCAACCCACAGCCCCGAAGGGGCGGCCTAGCAAAGCCCGGCCAACGGCCTGGGTGGTAGGGGTAAGAGGATAATTCATTTCCGACCTCAAGCCCTGAAGGGGCGTGATAGGCGCGCATTCCGTAGGTCGCCCCTTCAGGGCTCAACTCGGAGAACCACTGTCTCTCCCAGGCCGTTGGCCTGGGCTTTGCTAGGCCACCCCTTCGGGGCTGAGAGCCCATAAGCGCGGGTGGCGCATACGTCCCGACGTTCTTTGTCAGGATGTATGCGCCCTCGTGCGGCTGAGGCCCCCGCCCCCTTCTCACGACACTCTGTCCATCGCCAGCAGTGAAGCGTTCTGCAGAAAATAATACCTCCAGCTCGACCACGGCCAATCGCCGGGCTCCTTCACTCACCCTCGCTTCACCGGATTGCTACGCAGTAGGGGCCCGCCATGGCGTGCCCCTACAATGGCCGCGGGAACTGAAAGGACGGAACCAAAGACAACCAGCTCGCGGTGAACTCAGCAAGCGCGCCGCCGCAGAGGGTCGTGCTTATGCGAGTGTCCGTGCAGTTTTCTGAACCCTCATTCCCCGCCCCGGGCATCTGAGGGTAGGAGGTTATACCGATGCAACAAAACGAACAGAAGTCTGAGAAATTCAAGTGCCATGAGTGTGGTATGACGTTCAATTCGGAACGCGAACGACGTGAGCACGAGCAGAACGCGCACCGAGGGGGCTCCGGGCAAGGTACATCGACGACATTGACGATCCTACCGTGCGAGACGCTGGAATAATCGCCGCCGCTCAACGAGTCGGACACTACGAGATCGCGGCCTACGGCACAGTACGGAAGTGGGCAGAGCAGTTGAACGATGTGCAAGGCGCGAGAATGCTCGAAGAAACTCTGCAGGAAGAAAAGGAAGCCGATAGGAAACTTACCGGCATCGCAGTCAACGGAGCCAATCCACGAGCCGAGGGAATGAGTTCGCCCGCCCTGTGATTGACGCCGCCTCGATCCATCTGGCGGAAACTGGTTCTTCGATTCGGCCGGGCCAGGGTCGGTTTCCCTCCGCAAAACCCGGCCTCCCTCCCTCAGCCCGTTCCACCTCGTGGATAGGCTTCAGTGCTTTCTCGGTTGGTCAATGCGCGGTGCCAAAGAGAACGCACTTGGAGATCTCGGGACCTTCCTGCCCTCCCCCGCATACCCCGAGGTTTGTTGCGTGCACGACTCCTCCGAGGCCCGTCTACTGCCGACGTTTTTCAACTCGGACGCATCAAATTACTTGTCAGGGCGGGAATCAGGGACTCTGTCAATGGATCTGAGCGTCAATAGGAAAACTTCGTTGGGCGCCAAGGTTGGCGTTCCGTGGGGCGAACTGTGCCGCCGAGTGTGGAGACAAATTGACGCCAACAACTGCACGGGGTGGGCGGCCGAGATGTCATACTATTTTGTTGCCGCGCTCTTTCCGTTTTTCATCTTCCTCGCGGCGCTCGTCGGCTTTCTGCCTTTTACAGGCTTTTGGAATGGAATTATTAACTGGGTGGTACGTTACTTACCTCCCGACGCCCAAAAATGGGTTCTACTCGCCGTGCTGGGGCTTACGCGGGGCCGCATACCGTTCCTCTCCCTTGGCGTCTTAGGCACCGCCTGGAGCGCATCTACCGGAATTATGAGTCTGATTGATTCGTTAAACGCCGCTTACGAAGTCCGTGAAACGCGCAGCTACTGGAAACGGCGCGCTCTGGCTCTTCTGCTCCTTGTTGTCCTCTCCATTTTGGTGATCGCGGCGTTCGGAGTTTTTAGCATTGGTCATTGGGTAGGAGTCTGGCTGGCGGCTCGCGCCGGGGGGGTCGTTTCCTTGAGCCCTTTGTGGGACCTCGGCCGATGGGTGATCACCTTCGTCCTGATCACACTGGCCGCCGCCATCGCTGACTACGCCCTTCCCAACCTGAAGCGGCCCTGGCGCTGGATGACACCCGGCAGTGTCTTTGTGATATTGGCGTGGCTGCTGGTGTCAAAAGGCTTCGACGCCTACGTCCATTACGTGGGAAGCTACAGCAAAACCTACGGAGCTTTGGGTGGGCTCATAATCCTCATGCTTTGGATTTATATCGTCAGCCTGATCATCCTGGTGGGAGCAGAAGTCAACAATCAGCTCGATAAGATTCGGACTGAAGGCTTGCAGCCAGGCTCGCGCCCGATTTCAATCCACGGAGAAGCGCAGACGACGGCTGAGGGAGGAGTTGATGACGCTGGGGTTTGATCTTCGAACACGGTCGACCCTCAGTCGCAGAGGAACAGCTCTTTTGACGTCCGTACACTCCGGAAGCGCGACCATCCGCCGCTCATTATGGACGGCTGGTCTCATCCTGGCCGTCGTGTTGTGCAGCCTGGCCCACCCGGCGGTCTCGAGCGAGGCGCAGGAACTGACCCTGCAACAGCAAGCGGTCTACGAAGGCCAGAAAGTCGCCGTCGTGGATTTGATATCAAAGCCCGCGACGGACGTCGAAGCCTTGCGTCCCCTCATGGTGCAAAAAGCCGGAGAGCCATATTCACACGATAAGGTAAAGGACAGCGTGGCCGCGTTGGAAAAAACCAGGCAGTTCACCAAAGTGGATGTGCTGGTCAAGCCTGAGGCTGCCGGTTTGCGGGTGGTGTTCGTGATGGAACCCGCGTTCTACATAGGAATGATCAGCTTTCCCGGAGCCTCGCGCACGTTTAACTACAGTCAACTGCTCCAGGTTGTCGATTATCCTGCCGAGGAACCGTACGAAGAGAACCGAGTGACGGGTGCGGTGCCGGCGCTTGAAGGGTACTTTGCCACGCACGGCTACTTCATGGCCAGGGTCCAAGAGGAAACCAATTTTGATCAGACTCACAAAGTGGCGAATCTGATTTTTCACGTCAACTTGAATAAGCACGCCAAGCTGGGCAAGATCACTGTGATCGGGCTTCCTCCCCAGGAAGCAGCGCGCCTCGAACGCGTGCTGGGTTCATTTTTTGCTCTCTTCAAAGGAGCGTCAGTCAAGAGTGGCAAGCCGTACGATCCGGAGCGCATTCAGGCTGCGGCGCGCTACCTTCGCAACTACCTTGGCAAGGAAAAGTACCTGGCGAATCAAATCCGCATGCAGAAGCCGCATTACGAGCCCGAAACAAATCGAGCGGACCTGGCTTTTCAGGTGACACTCGGGCCGTTGGTATCCATTCAGGTGGTGGGCGCCCACATCTTCGGGAGAACGCTGCGCAAGCTTATCCCTATGTACCAAGAAAGCGAGTTTGACCGGGATTTGGTGGACGAAGGACATCGGAATCTGGTCTCCTATTTTCAGAGCAAGGGCTACTTTGACGTGAAAGTGGGCCAGGAGGTTCATGAGGAGGCAGGCTCCCAATCCGTTGTGTACCGGATTGAGAAAGGGAACAAGTACCGCGTCAAGAGCTTACGGATTGCGCACGACGGACACTTTAAGGATAAAGATCTCATAGGCCAGGTCGTGATAGAAAAGGCGCGCTTCCCTTCGCGCGGTAAGTTCAGCCAGGATTTGCTGACCAAGAGCACCCAGAATCTGAAGGCGTTTTATCAGAATGCGGGTTTTGCCGACGTTAAGGTGGAACCCGAGGTGGTCGACCGCGAGCCCAACGTTTACGTGACTTTTCACGTTACCGAAGGTCCTCAAACCCTGGTGAGCTCTTTCCAGATGGAGGGCAACAAGACCCAGCCGCTGGCCAAGCTTGCTCCACGTGGTTTGCACCTGAGAACCGGGCAGCCGTATTCATCCTCACTTCTGGATCTGGACCGAAACGCCATCGTCGCAACCTACTTGAACCTGGGCTACATGAACGTCAGTTTCAAGTCGACCGTTAAACCCCTGGAGGAGGATTCCCATCGGGTGGCGGTGACCTACCTCATCGAGGAGGGACCTGAAGCCCACATCAGCGGCGTCGCTTATCTGGGCGGGCCCCACACGCGGCGCTCGTTTCTCGAGCGGAATACCACCGTCAAAGCGGGAGGGCCGGTCAGCGAAGGTCAACTGTTAGAGTCCGAGGGGAAACTATACAACTTCGGGGTCTTTGACTGGGCTGAGGTCTCACCCCGCAGACCCATCACGGACCAGACGCAGGAGGAGGTACTTGTAAAAGTCCACGAGGCGAAACGTAACTCTTTTAGTTACGGGTTGGGATTTGAGTCTACCTCGCGGCAGGGCGGGCTAAGCTCCGGCATCATCGCTTTACCCGGCCTGCCCACCATCGGGTTGCCGGCGTCTTTTACGACCCACGAGCCCTACATTATCAGCCCGATGGGCTCGGTGGAATACAGCCGGCTCAACCTGCTCGGGCGCGCAGAGACCGCATCCATTTCCACGCTCTTGTCGCGGCTTGATCAGAAGCTCTCCTTCACTTATACCGACCCTCAGTTCCCCGCCATGAACTGGAGCGCCGTGGGGAGCTTTTCTGCCGAGCGCAGCACCATGAACCCGCTCTTCACTGCTCGTCTGGGGTCGGCCTCCTTAGAGCTCGAAAAGACGCTCAACGCCGCCAAGACGATGCGGCTGCGTTTTCGCTACACGTATCAACGCACGTCGCTTACCAACTTGTTGATTCAGAATTTCGTGGCGCCTGACGACACCAACATCAAGATATCGAGGCTTTCCACCTCCTTTGTTCACGACACCCGCGATAAGCCTCTCGATGCCCACAGAGGTGTCTTTCAGACGCTGGACTTCGGAATAACTCCAACCGCGATCGGGTCCAGTGATAACCTCGTCCGTTTCTTCGGCCAGACCGCCTTTTATCACCAGTTCAAACCCTGGATGGTGTGGGCCAATAATTTTCGCGTGGGAATGGTGAAATCCTTTGACGGCAGTCACGTGCCGCTCAGCGAGAAGTTTTTCTCCGGGGGAGCCGACAGCTTGCGTGGCTTCCCGTTGAACGGCGCCGGACCGCAGCAAATAGCAGAGCTCTGCACCGCCGCCAACAACCCGGCCGACTGCACGGCGAAGATTACGGTGCCAACCGGGGGCCGGGAACTCGCCATCTGGAATACTGAAGGCCGCTTCCCCATTCCCTTTGCAAATAATCTCGGGATTTCGATATTGAATAATCTCGGGGGAGCGATCTTCTATGACGGCGGTAATGTTTATAACAACATCGGCTTCAAGGGATTCACTCGAGACTACAGTAACACGGTCGGCTTCGGCCTGCGCATCCAGACGCCGGTCGGCCCGGTGCGGTTCGATATTGGGCGTAACCTCAATCCTGTGCCAGGGTTAAATGCCACTCAGTATTTTGTCACGCTCGGGCAGTCGTTCTAGTGGTGCATGACAAATGTTCGTTCATGAAGTCAGCCCGCGCAGCGGGCGGAAGTGGGTAGCCTGCGACGTGAGCTGCGTAGCCATTAACCGAAAGATGCGAGGACTACGAAAGCCGCGGAGCGGCGCCAGAAATTAGCCCACGGCGTAAGCCGTGGGACGCCGGGTGGCGGTCATATCCGGAGCCCCGGAGGGGCGGCAGAGACGGCGGCGGAGCATCTGCCGCCCCTCCGGGGCTCAAACAACCCGGGGTCGCTCCTCGGTCCCACGGCTTACGCCGTGGGCTACTCTCTGTCGGCCCTCCGGGCCTTTGGCAGCGCCCGGCGAGTGCTTAAGAAGCGCGAGTTGAGCCCTTCGGTTAACGCCTATCGGGCTTGGCCCCCGGGCTTCGCTCTTTCGCCCCTTCGGGGTTCGTTCCGGGTATCTCTAAAGGAATAAGGAACACGGGTCAATGAAATCCAGACGTATCTTATACATCGGCTTGGCGGCGTTTCTGGTTGTAATGGTACTGTGCTTGGCGGGCGTGCAGGTGCTGCGCAGCCGCGCCTTTCACCGCTATCTTCTCGCTACTATTGTGGAACGCGCTCAGCGGGCAGTTGGAGGACGGGTCGAGATCGGCGACTTCACGTTGGACTTCGCAAGAGCCCGGGCTGACTTGTACCGCATCGCTATCCAGGGTACGGGGTCGAATCCGCGCGAACCCCTGTTGCGGGCTGACCACCTCGCGGTGGAGCTGAGTCTGGCCTCCCTTCGCCGCAGAGAACTGAGGCTCGATGAGGTCATCGTGGATCACCCTGTGGTCCATTTTTCCGTGAACAGCCAGGGACGCAATAATCTTCCGGCGATACCTCCCGCGCCCGCTGGAAGCAAGCCCATGAGCGTTTTCGACCTGGCGATCCGCCATGTCGCGCTAAACGATGGCGAGATCTTCTATAACGATTCCGAGACGCCGCTTCAGGCCGAACTTCGCGACCTTCGCGCCCAATCCAGGTTCGACGCCTCCAGGACTGAATATGACGGCAGCCTGAGCTACCGGGACGGCCGTATTCGTTATGGCGCTTACAATCCGCTCCAGCACAACCTCGAAGCCACGATCGAAGCTACGCCATCAGGCCTGACGTTAAAGTCCCTGCAAATTGCGAGCGGCACGTCTCGAATAAGCGCCCAGGCGCAATTACAGAATTATTCGAACCCGACCGTGGACGGCTCCTATGACGTGCGTCTTGCCACAGGTGAGTTCAGGAAGATCCTCAAGAACGCTGCTTTGCCGGCGGGCCAAGTTTCGATGCGCGGCAAAGTCCATTACCAGAACCAGGCCGGCCAGCCACTGTTGAACAACCTGGCAGTCGAAGGTGACCTCAGCAGCCCGTCGCTCGAGGTCGAAAACCCGCAGGTTCGCGCCGCCGTGCAGGCTCTCCAGGCAGTTTACCGCCTTAACCAGGGCGAGCTAGAAGTTCGTCAAATGCAGGCGAACATTCTGGGCGGCCATGTCACCGCCCAACTTTCCATGAAAAACCTGGCCGGCACTCCGGTCGCACACGTTGAGGCGAAGGTGAGCGGTCTCTCGTTTGCCGACGCAACCAGTGCCCTCGCGAACAAGCCTCCGGTGCGCATCGCCGGCCGACTCGATGGCACCGCCGAGGCAGGGTGGCGCGGCAGCATGCAGGATCTCGAGGCTAAGTCGGATCTCACCATTGCCGCTGCTACACCCGTTGCGACCGTGCCGGGAGGCGCCCGCGACGAGCTTCCGTTAGACGGAGCGGTACATTTGAGCTACGACGGACCTCGCGGGGTTCTCACCTTGCGCCAGAGTTCACTCCACACGCCGCACACGACAGTGAATCTAAACGGGAGTGTGAGTAAGAACTCAAGCCTGGGCATTCAGGTCAACGCCAACGATCTTAGCGAAATCGACCGCCTGATACTCACTTTCCGGAATTCCACACCGAGCAAGTCCACGCCTTCGTCGCAGCCGCCCCAGCTCTTAGGTCTCGGGGGCTCCGCATCGTTCGTGGGCCAGGCTCAGGGATCGCTCGCGCAAATGCGCCTGACGGGAAGCCTTTCGGGGGCGAATCTGCGCTATCAGGGAACGACTCTGCCGGCACTCCACGCCAATGTCGAATTGAGCCCTACCGGGGCGGCATTGCATCAAGGTCAAGTCCAAATCGGCGTTCACGGGCGCGCGCAGCTCGACGCGTCAGTCGGTTTAAGGAACTGGGCGTGCACACCACAAAGCCCGATCAATGCCCGGTTGACGGCGAATAACGTGCCCGTGGTCGAATTAGAGCACCTGGCCAACCTGCAGTACCCGGCTGGCGGGAACCTCACCGCCAACCTTTCCGCTCACGGTCCGCTCAATCAGTTGCGGGCGACGGGTAACCTCTCCGGTGTGAACCTTCAGTATCAGAATACCGCCGTGCCGGTGTTGCGAACCAATATTGAGGCGAGCCCGTCTGGAGTAGCCCTGCACCAGGCTCAAGTCCAAATCGGCACGCAAGGGCGCATCCAGCTTGACGCGTCAGTGGGCTTGAATGATTGGTCGTACACGCCTCAGAGCCCCATTCGCCTCCAGATGACCGCCAACAACGTGCACGTGGAGGATCTTGAGCACCTTGCAAACGTGCAATACCCCGTCAGCGGAAATCTCTCCGCAGACGTTTCCGTCGAGGGGTCGCAAACGAATCCACAAGGGCACGGAACGGTGCGCCTGGCTCTAGCGCACGCCTGGGACCAGGCGATCCAGGATTCTGAGGTGCAGTTTGATGCCGCCAACAACACCATCCGCTCGACGGTCAATCTCAGCACGCCCGCAGGCTCCGGAAATGTCAAGCTCGCGTACTCTACGAAAGACCAATCCTACGATGCGCAAGTTGATTTCCCTGGTATCCGGTTGGATAAACTCCAGTCCGTTCAGGCACGAGATTTGGGAATAACCGGCTTGGTAAAGGTATTCGGCCAGGGCCGGGGCACCATCAAGCAGCCTGGATTTGAAGCAACTGTAGAAGCGCCGAGCCTGGAATTCCGGCAGCAGAAACTCGACGGCCTGAAGGTTCAGGCGACACTCGCTGGGGGCCAAGCTGCTTTCACGGTCGACTCAAGCGTACAAGGCGCGTATGTCCGTGCCCGGGGAACCATAAATCTGAGCTCCAACTATGACGCGAATGTGAACATCGACACGCGCACGGTGCAGCTTGGCCCGCTGCTGGCCGCTTACCTTCCCACTCCTGGCGTCCAAGGACAAACTGAACTCCACGCTTCCATTAAGGGTCCTTTGAAGCAGCCGGAACTGCTCGAGGGCCACGTTGAGGTTCCGACATTCAGCCTCAATTACCAATCCGTTCAAATTGCCAACGCTTCGCCGATTCGAATCGATTACCGGGGACGCACCTTGACTCTGGATCGAACGGAGCTGAAAGGGACAGGGACCGACCTCGAACTCCAGGCCGTCGTTCCGGTGGGCGGGGAAGGAAGTCTGCGCGCCTCGGCCACCGGGAATATCGACCTCCATATTATCCAATTGCTGAATTCTCAGTTCGAGAGCTCGGGTCAGTTGAAGCTTGACCTCAGCGCACAAGGCGCGCTTTCGCACCCCGATCTGCGAGGCCAGGTAGGCGTGAACGATGCGGCTTTTCAAGCCTCCGGCGCACCACTGGGAGCGGACAAGGTCAATGCCGAATTCGATATTCAGGGCGGCCAGGTTGACATCAAGAGCTTCTCCGCCGTTACAGGCGGCGGCAAGGTCACAGCCAAGGGCTACGCTGCGTTTCAGCCAGAGGTGAAATTCGACGTTACGCTCTCGGCCGACGACGTTCGGCTCCGTTACCCGGAAGGAGTCAGGGCGGTGCTCAAGAGCGACTTGAATATGGCAGGAACGCCAGACGCGGCAACGCTTAAAGGTCAAGTGCTTGTCGATCGTCTCTCCTTCACCCCGGATTTCGATCTCACCACTTTTGCCGATCAGTTCTCCGGGAACTCTGCACCACCCAGTGCGGGATTCCTGCAGAATGTCAAAATGAACGTAGCGGTGAAATCGACTCAGGAGATGAACCTCGCCAGCAGCCAGGTAAGCGTCCAGGGTTCAGCCAACCTTCGCGTGTCAGGAACCTTGGCGGAGCCCGTGATTCTGGGCCGCACCGAAATCTCGGGCGGGGAACTGTTCTTTAACAACTTGCGCTTCCAGGTGGAACATGGAACCATCCAGTTTGCGAACCCTGTTACTACCGAGCCGGTTCTGAACATCGCAGCGACGACCACCGTCCAACAGTTCAATGTCACAGTGAACCTGGTGGGTCCGCTCGACCGCTTGCGCGCCACTTACACCTCCGATCCCCCGCTCGCTTCGGTCGACATCATCAGCCTGCTGTTTATCGGGCAGACGACCGAGGCGTCTGCCGCCAATCCCAGCACCCCCCAGTCCGTCGTGGCGGGGCAGGTGGCGGGTCAGGTCAGTAACCGTTTGGGAAAGCTGGCAGGGATCTCCTCACTGACCATTGACCCGGGGATCGGGGGAAACCAGAGTAATCCGGGCACCAGCCTCGGGATACAGCAACGTGTGACCAAGAACTTATTTTTCACATTTACCACGGACCTCACTACGACTCAGGGGGACATTATCCAGGTCGAATATCAGATTACCAAGAAATACGCGCTGAGCGCGGTAGCGTCCCAGAACCAGGGTTATTCGCTCGAGGTGAAAATGCACAAGAAGTTCTGACCGGAAGCTGCTGCTCGCGGTTTCCCTGGCGCGATTCTTGCGCTTCTTGATTGAAGGGCTGCTGGCGATCCACTTAGGATCGAGACTGGTGCTGCGTCTGGTTCGCTCGCCGGTAATGGGATATCTCATCGGGGGAAACCTTCTACCTTGCCCTGGTCCTGTACCGATTCGCTCGTACGTCCTTCTGGCCCAACTACATAGGCTCGACAACCCCATGATGCGTGGGCGTACGGTCTCACTTTGTGGTGAGCTTATATAAGACATTACGCCCGCTTGGTATCGACGCAAGAGTTCACGACGCTCATCCAACTGCACCAATTCCCTTGGTTCGTGGTAGAATCTGCCCATGAATTTTTCTGAGTCCTCGACAGGCAACAGAGCTGTTAAAGCTTGACCCAAAGATCGTGAGTATGCAGGAAATCATTTTGCAACTCGGCGTTGAAGGCGGTGATTTGACGCTGTATGGTTACCGAACGGCCAGCGGTTGGCAATTCAGCCTAACCGTATACGACTGCACACCGCTTCTGGTGGACGAAGGTGACCCAGCGATTGGGGATATGTCCTCTCGCGTGACCTCATGGGCGGACGCGATGGCCTTGCTTGACGCTTATCCTCATTGGGCGGAGTTTTATCCACTCGCTGTTCATCCCGATTTTCGTAGGCAGGTTTTGGAAGAGGTCGAGAGTCGACTTCATCACGATGAGCGCCGCCAACAATACTTGGACCGGTGGCGCAGGGTTTGCGAGTCATCTCTCTAGTCCACGGACAGAAAAGTGGCTGTCCATGGCTATCCGCTGTGATCAGAGAGGGAAACCTATGAGGCAAACGACATATCGTGGAAAAACGATCACTTACGATGAGGCGATCCAAGCGATGGAACGCTTCGATAAAGAGTTTCGGTCCACATTTCCGCAGCACCAATGGGTAAGGTATGCGATCGAGTACAATGGCCAGAAGTATCCACCTAAAGCCATTCTCCGACTCATAACGGGTGGGAGCGTTCCAGGAGGCGGGAAACCGACGAACTCCCGGTTTGAAGATTTGGGATTCAAGGTTGTGATGCTAGATGAACCACCTCCTCCCCCACCGAGCCCAGACGCTCCCGACGAGGAGGCAATTGAAACAGCTCTCTCTCTGGAGTATGACCTTGAAAACTCGCTTGTGGGCAACCTGGAGCAGCTCGAAAGCGGCCTGAACCTTTATCGGGAGGACGGTCAAGTGGGTCAGCAATTGAATGCCGGGGCTGCTGGTAGGATCGACATCCTAGCCACCGATTCAAACGGCAATCTCGTCGTAATCGAGTTGAAGGCTGGCGAAGCTGACCGACAGGTCTGTGGGCAGATTCAAGCCTACATGGGTTGGGTGAAAGCGAATCTCGCTAGGAATAGAAAGGTGCGCGGCATTATTGTGGCCAATGAGTTCTCCGAGAGGTTGACATACGCAGTTAACGTTGTGCCAGACCTCGTTCTTAAGAGGTATCAGATTGTATTCAAGTTCTCCGATCCACAATGACACGGGCCTCGGGGGGTGAGCCTGGAAGTCACGCGCATGCTGTGAATTTCAAACCGCCCCTTTCTAAAATCGCAGGAGGCTTGCCATGACCAAGGGTAGCAACTCTCCCCAACCCAGCTTGCACACAACGAGAGGACACCCCCCCCGTCTGCACATTTCCAGGCTCGGGATAGTTTCTCGTAATTACCGACACAGGTATGAGAATGGATACCGAGATTTCAGCCAATCCCTGCCCGGGGTTTTGAGGCTATTGGACAAACAAGGGTGTGATGCCGCGCTATTCTCTTTATTTAGCGTGGTTCCAAGGGAATCATTTGATGTGCAGGCTTGCTTTAAAAACGTTCGCAGCATCAAGGCGGTATTGTTTGAGGAATTCCATCACGGCAACGAGAGGTGTCCCAGCCGGTATGTTGTCTATCATAAGACAAAAAATGGTTGGAAAGAATACGAGTTTGAACAAGTGTTTAGCACCTTAACGGGCATCAAAGAAGATCTCATTCGCGATTTTGTGAACAAAGAAATGCCACAGAGAGTCTTGGGAAACTGCTGCGTTCTGCTCTGTGGTGAGTCCAATGGCGTTAAGTATTCCCCTAAAATCCGAGAGGTGCATGATCTGTATGGTATGACAAGAGCCATCCCGGAACATGTGAAGATCATTCTTAATCCTATACATGATCGAATGACAAGATTCGAGATGAACCTCAAGAGGAAATTCCTGTCTAGAAACAACCGATGGGTGGTTTCTGTCTGGAACAAAGGAAAGAAGTTCAAGGATGGGAAGGCCAGGGACGGCGATGGGCCTGCATGGACAGTATTTCGCGATGGGAAAGAAGTCCTCGTTGAGCGCTTACCAAATGAGCTTGGGGTTGAGATTGGCACCTTGGATATTCAACATGCATAATTAAACTTCTTGCACCAAAGCGAGCAAGCGACCCGGGGTTTCAATCTGGCCGTCGCTTAGGTTGCCTTATGCAGAGTGGTGGAGCACGAAGGGATTCACGCCTTGCACTAGAGCAGTTTCGATTTAAGTGTATACATATCCACAGGAGGTGAAGTAGTTTGTGTATTCGCTTGGGGAGACCGTATTGAGCAACTCCCCGATTTCCTTCCAGAGGGTATCGATATCGCGTCTGGCGGCTTTGCGAAGCAGCGCCT
>JBELAJ010000202.1:0-13290 GCA_049508935.1 Terriglobia bacterium
CACGGAGGTCATGAAGCCAGTGAGAAGCTGGCACGAGGTCTCCAACATAGTGACGGAATGAAATCGCAACCCTTTTCAAATCCAGTATTTCACTCAGCCGGCCGCGGAAGTTTGGCTAGGGGTCGGCTAAGGTGGAGCGCCTTTCCAACCTCATCGCCATCTTCCAGAAGCCGGAGCTGGACTTCTCGAACAACCGTGCCGAGCACGACGACATCCTCGGCGATGCCTACGAATACCTCATGAGGCACTTTGCCAGCGAAAGCGGCAAGAGCAAGGGGCAGTTCTATACGCCGGCCGAGGTCAGCCGCATCATGGCCAAGCTCATCGGTATCTCTCCGGCAAACAGCAAAGCCGCCACCACCGCGTATGACCCCACCTGCGGTTCCGGTTCGTTGCTGTTGAAGGTCGCCGCACAGGCGGGGAAACACATCACGCTGGAAGGGCAGGAGAAGGACGTGACCACCGCGGGTCTCGCCCGCATGAACATGATCCTGCATGACTTCCCGACTGCCAACATCCTCTCCGGAAATACGCTGTTCGATCCCAAATTCAAGGACGGCGTGCAGCTTCGCACCTACGACTACGTCGTGGCCAATCCCGCCCTTCTCCGACAAGACCTGGTCTACCGGTCTCACACCCGCAAAGGACCACTTCCAACGCTTCACCTGGGGAGTGCCGCCCAAGAAGCAGGGTGACTACGCCTACCTCCTGCACATCATCCGATCCATGGAAAGCACAGGCAAAGCCGCCTGCATTCTCCCGCATGGTGTCCTCTTCCGGGGCAACGCCGAGGCCGTCATCCGCCAGCAGCTTGTCCGTTCCGGCTACCTCAAGGCCATCATTGGACTGCCCGCGAATCTCTTTTACGGCACAGGCATCCCGGCGTGCATCCTAGTGCTCGACAAGGCGAATGCAGCCGTCCGCAAAGGCATCTTGATGATCGACGCCTCCAAGGGCTTCATGAAGGACGGCCCGAAAAACCGCCTCCGCGAGCAGGACATCCATCGCATCGTAGATGTCTTTACCCGACAGGATGAAAGTGATCCGCGCTACGCCCGCATGGTGCCAGTCGAGGAAATCGCCCACCCGAAGAACGACTACAACCTCAACCTCCCGCGTTACATCGACAGCGCCGAGCCGGAGGACTTGCAGGACATCGACGGCCATCTGCGCGGCGGCATTCCCGAGCGCGATATTGATGACCCGGTAAGACTGAAACCCTATTGGAAAATCCTTCCCAGCGTTCGCGCCGCGCTGTTCAAAAAGGGCGACCGCCCCGGCTACTGCCAGTTGCAGCTCCCTATCGCCGAGGTGAGGCCCGCCATCTTCGGACACACTGAGTTCACCGCGTTCCATGATTCCGCGACTATCCGACTCTCCAGTTCTGCCGCGAATGCTGCTGGGTTGCGGTTGATGTGTTCGAGCAAGCCGGTGTCCCAAATCCAGCGCAAGTCGTCGGGATGGCGTTCAAATACCACATAACGGGTGTTGCCGCCTTTGTCGCCGTTGTCCTCATCGTGTAGCGGTTGGTGAAGGTCGCCCACGAAATGAATCACGAATCGCAGGGCCTGTGCCTTGGCGTCTTTGTCGGCCTTGGGGTCTTTCAGGACGGCGAGGAATTGCTGCGTCTTGGCGATCACGCAATCACCGTCAGGGCACTCGCGTGCCAAGTCGATCTTGGAATCCGCCAGGGGGATGTCGATGTAATGCCATGGGCCGGTCTCGCGGTAGTCATGGCGGTAATCGTCAGCCCAGTTTGCCACAGCGTCAATTGCGCTACCATCCAAGAGATCGCCCGCTCTGGCCTGTGCATCGGCCGTCATATATTTCATGGCAATCAGCGCTATGACCTGATGCCCCTCATAGCCCCAAGGAAAGCCGGGCAACGACGGCAAGATGAGGGCAAGCACGAGGAACTCCGCCCGCAGAAGTTTCCGCACAATGACCTCCGACATCCTGATTCGGGAGACCCCCAAAGGCTGCGAGGACTATATCACCACGATCATGGGCGGGCAACATGACCCTGCTGTGTTGGAAGTGCGGCTCAGCCAATGAAGAATTTCGGCGGTTTGGCACATACAGTGTTTCGGCGGCGTTTTCGGCCCTTGACTTCTGGATTAAGCGGGGCTACCGTGTGAGCAAAATTCTGGGGGGAGGAAATCCTATGCACCGAGCGCCCCTCGTCCTCGCGATCCTCGCGTCATCCGTAGCTATAACCATCCAGCCGGTCAACACGGCGGGTCTGGCGGTCACGCCCGCGGGAAACCCAAGCTCAGGCGGCGATGCCCTCCGATCTTCGACTCGAGGACGGGACTCCGATTAGACTGCGCCTATCGCGGACAATCTCGTCGTCAGACGCGCCGGTTAACGATAAAGTGGATTTTGATGTCCTTGAAGAGGTCAAAGTTAGTGACATACTCGTCATTCCGAAGGGCAGCGTCGCTTGGGGGACGGTAACTGGGGCCGAGCCCAAGCGAAGAATGGCGCGTGGGGGAAAGCTCGATATAAACATTGACGCCGTGCGCCTCGCGGATAGCGAGAAAGCCGCTCTACGGGCGGTCAAAGAGGTCAAGGGCGGCGGTCACACAGGGGGGATGACTGCCGGCATTGTCGCCACGAGTTTGATTGTTTGGCCTGCAGCACCGTTCTTCCTCTTCATGCACGGCAAAGACGTAACCATCCCGCAGGGTACGGAAATAACTGCCTACATCAACGGCGACATGAACCTCGATCAAGCCAAGTTTGAGTCCAGGCTAGCAACCGAAGCAAGAGTAGTGCCGGCGTCGCCGACCGCGACCGCAGAGTCAACGACTTTGGCGGTCGGGTCAAAGCCCGAGGGGGCTGACATCTCTGTGGACGGCAAGTACAAGGGTAGCACACCCTCCAGTCTGCGAGTTGCAGCCGGAGATCATAGCGTCGCGGTCGAAAAACCGGGTTTCAAGAAATGGCAGCGCACCGTGTCCATAGATGCTGGCAGCAATATCAGGCTTGATATGACCCTGGAGCCGGATCAGTCCACGAACAGTGTCCAGATTTCTCCCAATCCGCGCATTTCTGCGACGCAATCCCATGAGGCGACACCAGTAGCAGCTCAGTCCACGAGCGGTATCCAGGTCCCTTCTAATCCGCCCATTTCCGCGCCGCAACCCCATGAGGCAGCTCAACTCGTACCTTCCAGTGCGGACATTCAAAAGCGGCAGCCGACCGGACCTGCGGCCGGGGAGTCCGCAATCAAGCCAACAAAGAGTGAAGCAGGCACGGCACAGATCAGCGGGGAGCAAGGAATGACCGGTTCTTTTTAAGGCGAGGTCCGGAATGAGACCTTAGGCGTTACGGCTGGTTACGAAATCACTGTTAGGGAGGAAAATGGGGGCATTTACGGCTGTTCGACGGTCCAGACACCGCTCTCTGGAAGCGGAGGTCTCAATGGCAGCGTCAACGGCTCCCGCGTTGTTTTTGAGACTGAGGGCAAGAAATTGCACGTCCGATTTATCGGCGAGTTGCAGGGCGACGAGATTAAAGGAACCTACACTGTGCTTTCGACGTCGGAAAGTGGCGGATTTGTCGTGAAGCGCACAAACTATAACGCCCCACCAATTGGGTTTGACACTAAGAAGTGCCGAAAAGACTAGAGCCTATTCCCAAAATGGATAGCTCAGCGGCAGAGCCGTTGGCTAGCCGCTCCTTGACGATCTGGTCGTGTTCATGTTGATACGGGGATTTTATCGCCAGGAATCTGGGGGCAGGAATTGTCGGTAAACAGTACGTCGTTGCGCGGGGACTATATTCGCTGGCAGTCAGTTTACGGGATGTCGGCCATGCCGCCAAACGACCGATATGTTTGGAATGTCATTTTGGCCACTCCTCACTTGGGGCTGCAGGATGCGTTCGATCCAGAGAACCGCGTCCCTCTACCGGAATTACGTCCCGAGGATATATGTCCATCAAGACGTGACCGTTGCGGTTCCCCGTGAAATCTCCGGGGCCATGAAGAATCCATCCGGATTTCGGGGGGAAATTTGTCTTCTGGCGGTTGACGAATAGACCCAGAAACACCTTCTCCTTCGGCAGATGGATAACCTTTAGTTGGACTACTGAGAGCAGGCGCCCGCCTCCACTGACGGGCTCCAATGCAACGTCGAGCAGGGCGTTGCCGTCGCGAAAGCGTAGCGGCGGCACTACTACTTTGGGAAAGGCGTATATCTGCAGATGCCACGCGTTCGCATCGTCGGGGGTGCATCCCCGATAGTAAGTGTCGCCCGGTTCAAACAGGAACGGCTCATCACCCTCAGTTGTTTCCTCGAACTCATCGATGCCCCATATGGTCACGCCCACGCTCCCGCCACTAAAAATGGGTGTTTCTAACGGATTAGTGAATAGGCCGAGACCCTTCGGTTCGCCGGTTGCGGGGTCGCGGCCCGACAGGATGCGTCCAGGCGTTTCACTCGAAAACTGGGCAAATCCGTCGGTATGGTAGCTTAGCTTCACCCGGTCTTCGACGGTGAAACCAGCGGACTCGCAAAACGGAACTGTGTACGGTCCTTGGATATTTGGTCGCACGAGCTGCTTGAACAAAAAACCACTTCGGGCCTTGTGGTAGGGCGCAAGTACTGAAAAGCCACCGCCATTTAGGCCGAGGATTTTCGTTATCTTCCGAGGTCGCTCCCCGCTCGCCGGTCGTATTGCAACCGTCCATTTGCGGTCTCCGCCGATGCTCATGCCCTTTCTCCTCGCAAGGAAGCTTTCAGTATATCTCACAAAGCCGCACGCATTTCCGACATCAGTTCCGTTTGCCAATCGCCTTGGGCTTCAGCTTCAGAAGACATGGGGGATCGAGGCCAGCCTAATGATATGACGCCCCGATTGCTCCTTGAGCTTGACCTCTTTCGCCACAATCTCGCCGGCCTCGTGGTAAAGCTTCTGTGCGCGGGTCACAATAGCTTTGGTCATTGGCACCTCCCTTGCCATGCACTCAATGCAACTATGGGCTTCCTGGGTGCCACCGCTAGCCTTTACATGTCGTGGTACAACTTCGCCCGTATTCATCAAACCCTCAGGGTCACTCCCGCAATGGAGGCGGGAATAACGGATCACATCTGGGCCGCTGAAGAGCTAATTTCCGTTCCATAAGAGGAGATCTATGCCAACACTACAAAGCATGATTGGAGAAAGCATTTTTGCTCGCGTTCCGATTATCGACCCCAACAAACCCACACTTCTTAAACTTCATGGCGTTGAAACAGGCGGAGTGTGGATTGAGTATGAAGCCTTCACCCAGGAAATTTTGAGCGAGAGTGGCGCTGTGGAGGCACCACGAACTCCTGTAGTTTTCTTATCGCTCGATAAAATAGACTTCGTCGTTGGTTTTGTGGAGTCCACGGTCCTTTCTGAAAAAGCGTTTGGCGTATAAGTTCCTTCGTCTCGCGGCCTTTGATTGATTGAAGTATGGTTATTGACAACGACAGTCCTCTCCTTTAACTTGAGATTAGGTTACCCAAGATTTTGGAGAGTCCCGCCGTGGCAGGCGGGATTTTCTATTTGATCGAGTCTCCTTAAACACACTCCTTCCGTCGCTTGTAAAAGTAGCCGGCGATAAGAGCCATCATCCCGAAGAATGCGGCGTTGGTGACGATCCGGTACAAGAGCCGAGTATCGCTCGGATGAAACCGATTCCTCACTCGAATGTCCGCATCGTACGTAGGCACGAAAGCCGGTAGCCGTATCCGTCCCGGCTGCGGATGAGGATCCGCGCCTCGCGCAGTTCTTCGCAGACGCGCCGTATATCAACCACTTGCGCCAGCGTGTAGTCCCGCCCGTGAAGTGCCTCCGCAATTTGAGTGGCCGGCGCCGATTGGTGCGCGGGCAAGGATTCCATGTAAGTGCCGATCTTGAGCGCCAGATCAATGTCCCCCGCTGACTGCTCTGGTTCGGGGCCAGATGCGCGGCGGGAGCCAGTCTCGGGCACTTCTGCCTCAGGCTTTTCCTTTCTGCCCATGTATAGGGTTTGAGTTTGGGCAGAATGAATTCCGCCTCTCCCAAGAACCAATCGTTCCACATCGACTCTATGAACCCGCAGCAGGGACAGGACAGGCATCAGCGCCTCTCGGCGATCTTTCGGATACGTCACCTTGACATGCCCGCCTTCCAGTGAGAAGCTTCCGCCAGCAGCCTCGAAGGCAACAACAACGTCTACGTAATTCGTCATAGGACCTCGCTAACCACCTCGCACGGTTCTTTCTGCCCATCAGAAGGTGTAGTTTGGGCAGAATCAATTCGCGTTGCCCAGTATCGGTAAGGGTTTCCCCTCTTTCCCTCGCCGACTCGTGCAAGTTGCCCATTACTACAGAGTATCGTGACGGCCCTTTGCCCGGTGGCCCGCTTCACGCCCGTCGCCTTCACAAGGTCCTCTAGCGTCACGGCCTCACATTCCTTTCTAGGGGTCGTCAACAATGTTGACGCCTCCGCTTCCTTTGCCTCAACTGCCTTAGTCTGGCCAAGAGGCACATATCCCCCCGGAGTCAAATCAATCACGAGTTCATCCGGCGTTTCGCTGAACCGCGAGAGAGCGTGAATTACGCGGAGTGTCGGACGAGATTTTCCCTCGGCCCGTCGAATGGAAAGTACTATGTCAGCCGCACCCCCATAGGCCGAGCTGCCGCGTCCGGAATCTCCCACATCTCCTCCGCTCTTCCGTTCATGCCGCACGACGATGACACCGATGCCCGCGGTCCGCCAATCTGATAGAGAGGGTTGAATCCTGCATTATCGGTGCCGGCCAGGCTGCTGGCAAGCATCTGCGTCGATTGGCCAAACAGGGGGCTGGTTAGGGTGTTGGTGGGACTGCCGAAGTTCGGGTGGTTGAACAGGTTGAAGAATTCGCCCCGGAAACGAAGTCCCAACTTCTCGGTAACGTGAAATTGCCGCTGCAACGCCAGATCGCCTTGCCAGGCTCCGAAACCCCGCAGCACATTGCGGCCCAAATCACCCTGCTGTCCGGCAGGCGGTGGACTAAAAGCTGCTGGATTGAAAGCCTTGCCGCCGGGATATTGCGACCCATACAGCACAAGCGGCACTCCGGGCACCACGTCCGGGCGCGGATACAGCGCGATGCCGTCCGCAACGTATAGCCCTGCGAGAATATTGACCGGCGGGGCCGATCGCGCCAGAAGGAACGTGTCAACGGACCAGCCGCCGAAGGCGGCGCGCAACGGCCCGGCACCGGGCGAGGGCAGCTCATAGGTCACGCCAGCCGTGAAGGAATGCCGAATGTCGAAGTCCGAATCTCCGCGGTCCACGCTGGGACTAGCAATCGATCCCGGCGTCTACGTTGATTACACTCATCGGCGTAAAGGCGTTCGTCCTTGGTTTTGCCTTCTTAAGCCCCCTAACCCGGCAGTCTGATTATATCCTATATCAGATCAACTCAACTGAGCCGGGACGGACGAATTCGCTCATCAGATATAGGAGCCGTCTGGTGATCAGAAGTAACGTTAGTTCTCGAGCCACAAATTTATTCGAGCGAAACCGGTCAAGCTTCGATTGCCGTCTTCCCCTGCACCAGCTATTCTCAAAGCGGCGAGTTCCAGCACGCCGGTGAATCCAATCCGGTGACGAGCGACCCGGGGAATCCCATCAGTTAGAATCCGAACCGTCACCCGGCAGACCCGCAAGTTCCTCAGGATGGGTTGCACGCTGCCTGCGCTTGATCGGCGAGCTCCCGGGCACGTCAGCGGGCAGGCCGTTTCCCGCCATCGTGACCGCCCTTGTCTAACTTCCGAGTGGCGCCGTCATCCGGCCGCAGTTGCGCGGATCGGTAAACCCCGGGCGGCGAGGCAGGTCCTATTTCCTCGAACCCCGTTTCGGGGGAGTCTGTATGATTGCAGGTGGAAAGGGCGTTTTTCATTCCGAATCCGGCTTAAGGTGGGTTGGGCTGTACCCGCTTGGTGTGCCTTAACTACTTAGTTGTGTGTTAGGGGTGGATCGGGGTGCAGGACGAGTGTCAGCCCGCGTGCAAAATTGAATGAATTTGCACACGGACTGGAAGGATCGGTATTATTGCCAGGGGGGGTTGGAATTCACATCCTCGTCGGAGGGGTCACCCTCGGTTATTTTCCCTGCCGCAGGACGCCGTAAAAAGCGTTCCTTGACTGCCGCGGCTCGGTCTGGTGGGCTGGACGCAACTCATGGGTTCTAACTCTCTTGCCCCGATCCTCACCCCGCACGGTCGCCTCACCTTAGGTCCGGTGGCCGAGGGGCCCGTCCTGGATCCCAGTCTTGCCCGGCGTCTGCAAGATGCCTTCGCGCGGGGCTCCGGTCACGGTCTTCTCCAACTTGGAGCGGGGGAAGTCGGAACCGTTCTTCCTCCGGTGTTTTCCTACTGGCGAGAGCTTGGCACGCGCTACGTGACGGCCCTCTGCACGCTTTCAGACGCCACGACAGATCCCTCGAAAGCACACGTTCCGACTCCGCCCCCCAGGGAACTGGAACCACTGGCCTTGGTAGCGCCTCCGATGATCGGCGCGGAGTACCTGACAGCGGAGATCCTCCATGCTCTCTGGCAGGAGATGGACGCAGCTTTCGCCATCGAGTTATCAGAGTCGGGAAGCTCGACCCAGGACTTCCTCAAGTGCCGCAACCCCGCGTGGAACCTGGTTGGCCGCGTACACTTCAATCTCGCCGAAAACCGCAAGGATGATCAAGCTCCCTTCGCGTTTCTCGCCACTTACACCACCCGGCTTTCCGCACACGCCAAAGCCCAGCATCTTCCGCTTGGTCAGGCGCTGCGCGAATACGCAGGCGCAACGAGCAAGGATCGCTTGTTGTCGCTGCTTCTGCCCGTTCAGCGCGCGGCCGAAATGTGTCCGTGGCTGAAAGCCATGGTCGACTCAGGCGAGATCTTCCATCCGCTGCGCTGGAAACCCAACGACGCTTTCCGCTTTCTCCATGATGTTCCACAACTGGAGAGCGCCGGGGTAGTAGTGCGAATGCCCGCGACGTGGCGGGCAAGCCGTCCTTCGCGCCCGCAAGTAACGGCCACGGTGGGAGGAAAGGAGCCCTCCAGGCTGGGCAAGGACGCGCTCCTCGATTTCCGTATGGAGGTCACGCTTGACGGCGAGCCTTTGACCGCCGCGGAGATCAAGGAGTTGCTTGCCAAGTCGGATGGGCTCTCGCTGGTCCGAGGACGCTGGGTCGAGGTTGATCACGAGCGGCTGAGCCGGATGCTTGAACATTTCCAAATGGTCGAGCGTGCCGCCGTTAACAATGGCCTCAGTTTTGGGGAGGCTATGCGCATGCTTGCCGGCGCCGATGTCGCGGCCGACGGCGGCGGGGCCGACCCCGATTGGGCCCAGGTGGTCGCAGGACGATGGCTGCACGAAGCGCTGAAAGGACTTCGCGGTCCGGAGGGGCTGGCCTGCGTCGAACCCGGCGCAGCCCTCAACGGCACGCTGCGGCCTTACCAGCAGGTGGGTGTGCGCTGGCTCTACCTCCTCTCGAAGCTCGGTCTTGGGGGTTGCCTTGCCGATGACATGGGCCTCGGCAAGACTATTCAATTCCTAGCGCTTCTGCTCGTTTTCAGAAGCCCGGCGCGAGACCCGGAGGAGAAGAGTCATCCTAGCCTGCTGGTGGCGCCCGCTTCGCTTTTGGCCAATTGGGCCGCGGAGCTTGACCACTTCGCGCCCAGCTTGAAAGCGTTAGTTGCCCATCCGTCAGCAATCCCGGCGTCCGACCTTAAGGCGCTGGGACCCGAACATCTCGGAGATGTGGACTTGGTCATTACCAGCTACGGATCGCTCCTCCGCATACCTTGGTTGACGGAGCCCTCATGGAGTTTGGTTGCGCTTGATGAAGCTCAGGCCATCAAGAATCCAGAGGCTAAGCAGACCCGCGCCGCCAAGAAACTGAAGGCCCAGGCGAGATTTGCGCTCACCGGTACGCCGGTCGAGAACCGGCTGGGAGACCTGTGGTCCATCTTCGACTTCATCAACCCGGGCCTGCTCGGGTCATCGAAAGAGTTTACGAGCCTGGTTAAACGTTTTGCGGAGAGGCCCCATAACCCTTACGGCCCGCTCCGCGAACTCGTGCGACCGTACATTTTGCGGCGGCTGAAGACCGACAAGACGGTCATTGCGGACCTGCCGGACAAGACTGAGGTCAAGGCCTTCTGTCAGCTCAGCCGCCAGCAGGCAGCACTTTACCAGCAGGCGGTGAGGGAACTGGCAGAGCAACTTGATGACGCCGAGGGCATCAAGCGCAAGGGCGTCGTGCTGTCGTTCCTGATGCGATTCAAACAGATCTGTAACCACCCGTCGCAGTGGCTGGGCGACGGCGCATGGGCTGAGGAAGACAGTGGTAAGTGGGCCCGCCTGCGCGACATCGCCGAGGTCATCGCGGCCAAGCAGGAGAAGGTGCTCGTCTTCACCCAGTTCCGGGAGGTAACCGCTCCGCTGGCGGCTTTCCTGGGATCGGTGTTTGGGCGCCCGGGCCTTGTTCTCCACGGTGAAACCCCGGTGAGCAAGCGCCAGGAGTTGGTCCGCCGATTTCAGGAAGACGAGGGAGTGGGTTTTTTCGTGCTTTCGCTCAAGGCGGGGGGCGCTGGCCTCAATCTCACCGCCGCTTCCCACGTCGTCCACTTTGACAGGTGGTGGAACCCGGCGGTGGAGAATCAAGCCACGGATCGCGCCTTCCGCATCGGCCAGAAGAAGAACGTACTGGTGCACAAGTTTGTGTGCCGCGGAACCGTGGAGGAGAAGATCGACCAACTCATCGAGTCGAAGCGACAGATCTCGAAGGACTTGCTGGACGGGGGCGCCGAGCTGCTCCTGACTGAACTGAAAGACGAGGAGTTGCTCAAACTCGTTGCCCTTGACATCAATGCCGCACTAAAGGAGACGTAAGTCATGTACTACGATTATGGGTGGCGACCCTATGTGACCGTAGCCGAGCGGCGGCGGAAGGCCGCACGCGAAATGGAGAAGCTCAAGAAGAAGGGGCATCCTGTCTCACCGGTCGTCATCGAAGGCCGCACCATCGCCAAAACGTTCTGGGGCAAGGCCTGGTGCGACAACCTGGAGCGTTACAGCGACTTCGAGAACCGGCTGCCGCGCGGCCGGGCCTACGTGCGCAACGGTTCGGTGGTGGATCTTCAGATTGGCGGTGGCGAGGTCAAAGCTCTGGTCAGCGGCTCGGAGATATACAACGTGGCGGTGAAGGTGACGCCGGTTTCGAAGGTTCGATGGCGATCCATTTGCTCAGACTGCGGCGGCGCGATTGACTCGCTCGTGGAACTTCTCCAGGGACGCTTCTCCAAGGGAGTCATGGAACGCATGTGCCGGGAGAAGACCGGGCTTTTCCCTTCACCGGATGAGATCCAACTCTCGTGCAGTTGCCCGGACTGGGCCTCGATGTGCAAGCATGTCGCGGCGGTGCTTTACGGCATCGGCGCTCGCCTCGACCAGCAGCCCGAGCTTCTCTTCAAGCTGCACAAGGTCGATGAGAAACAATTGATCGCCAAGGCCGGCCAGGGGCTTCCGCTAGCCGGAAAGGCGCCCGGCGCGGAGAAGACTCTCGGCAGCGAAGATCTCTCCGCGATCTTTGGGCTGGAAATGGCTCAAACCGCGGATGCCGTGGCCCCGTTGCCAGTTCCGGCGGCGAAGCCGAAGCGCGCGAAAAAGCGGGTCAACAAGAAAGCAAGAGCAGGGGCGCGCGCTGATGAAGGAAGGACAAAGCGGCGCATGCCGGCAAGGCCCGCACGCACAGCAATACCAGCAGAATCCGGGCATGATCAACAGCCTCTCAAGGAAAATGAAAACTAAAGCAAGGATGGGCGTCCGGCCTGCCCCCAAGAGGAACTATCTATCCTCCGCTGACAGCGAAATCGTTAATGGCCTGGATAGCGTAGAAGCGGATGCTCCGGTACGAATCTGATTTGCAATACGATCTATTTTTCGGCGGGAAACAGCGGCCCACTCGCACCAAAACAAACATTCAGCCGCCCGCTGCGGCCTCTTTCGCCGCGGATGCTGTCCAAATTTCAACGTGCTTACATGCGTGCCGGCACGGCATTCGAATCCTCGTTAGAACAACACCAACTGATCTTGTCCTGGCATCAGATTCGACCTGTTTTTGCGAGGGATAGAATGGCTGGCTTCCGACCGCGACCCGAACTTCAGAACATCGACTACAACCGGAACACTGACCGTCGACGCTACCGGGGGCGCTGCTGGCCGCACAACCGCGGCGCAAACCTCTTCGATGACACGGTTCGTTGCATGTCGCTGCTGGAGGAACAGTTACGGTTAGCGCTCGGGATTCGGTCGGAGAGGTCGCCTCCCCGTCAACTTGCCCAGAGCATTGCACTCGCCTGAATTCCGGCGTGGAAGGGCGTTTATCATTCCAAATCTATCGAGATACCTTCTCAGCATGGTTTGCAAGTGCACCGTCGGTCAGATTCGACCACAATGTGCGATTCGGTGTCAGTCGGCTCCCCGATCCCAAGTTTGCGGACAATCCACTTTTCGCTGGAGCCCAATTTGCCGTCCGGCTAATCAAATTACCACTGATCCAGCAGACGTTCGATTGCTTTGAGCTGCAGCACAAGTAGCGGCATCATCTGCTGCCGAAGGAATGCACGCACGAGCCGGTAGGAGAAAACCAGGGGAAGCAAGCAGGGGATGGCGAGGTGTCCGAGAAATCGCATCGGAAACAGGTCAAGGGGCCGGTTGACTCGACCCCGAAGACTTACACCTAGCTACCAGATGGCGCGCGTGCGTAATGAGGGCAAGATTGCGGTGGCAAAGGAGTCGTTGAGATTCATACTTCCGTCGCCAGAATGCCAAAACGGAAATCCATGCTTAGACGGCTTTTTCAAAATGATCCTGGCGAGAAGCCCTGGATTTAAAGGTATAGTTGTGCAGATTTGGATTCTTGAAATTCTTTCTTTCTGGTGAACCGATGATTGTCATGAAATTTGGAGGCAGTTCAGTCAAGGATGCAGTATCCATCGACCGGGTGATCAAAATCATCCAGGAGCACTTGCCGCTGAATCCGGTGATTGTTGTTTCCGCCATGGGCAAGACCACGCGGAACCTGCTCGGCGCGGGGGCATTGGCTTCGGAAGGGAAAACAGGCGAGGCTCTTGGTCGGCTGGCGGCCATTGAAGCGTATCATCATGCCGAACTCTCGCAGTTGGTGGAAGATCACAGAAACTCTCCGGTGTTTTCCCTCATGGCGGGATATTTCAGCGAAATGCATGACTTGGTAAAAGGTCTTTCCATTTTGAAGGAATTTTCG
>JBELAJ010000203.1:0-13260 GCA_049508935.1 Terriglobia bacterium
CATTGTTCCCTATGGCGTTTGTTTTCATGTTCGCTGGGCTGCTCGCTGCCGGCAACCTTCGGATCGCGCTCCCTCGCTTGGCCGCGTCGCTCTTGATCCTCCTGATGGTTGCGTCCCCCCTTGTCCTCGCACAGTCTCGTAAGTATGGGCATTTTACCTTTGCAGACAGCGCAACGTTGAACTACGCTTTCTTTCTGGACGGAGTCGGCGGAGTAAACTGGGTTGGGCAACCGCCCGGCAGCGGGACCCCAAAACATGCGCCTCAGAAACTTCTCGATCAGCCCCCGGTTTACAGTTACTCCTCGCATGTGGAGGGCACATATCCGCCCATGTATGATCCCGCTTACTGGGACGCCGGAATGAAGACACATTTCACTTTACGGGGACAGGTCTCGGCATCGTTGGCGGTCCTCCTGGTATACTTCCAATTATTCCCGCTCAGACAGGGGGCCATTATCGGCGCGATCGTGGCCCTTCTGGTATTAAGTGGGCCGTGGCGATCCACGCTCCGGAATCTCACGAAGTATAGCTTCCTTTGGCTTCCGCCCCTCGCCGCGCTGTGCATGTATGCCCTGGTACATGTCGAGCCGAGAATGATTGCCGGCTACACGGTGCTGCTCTGGTTGGGATTGCTTTCAGGAATCCGCCTGCCGCCCTCTCCGGAGTTCAAGCGAATCGCCTCCGCTTTGGCGATCTCGATGATTTTCGTGCTGTGCGTGCAGATTGCCGGCCGGGAGGTTAGCGATTTCGCCAAGCGAATCAACGATGCCCAACGGGTCAACTGGGTAGTGGCAGAAAAATTGAGACAGATGGGGGTCGACCCTGGAGATTTGATGGCCTCCGCAGGAGATACTGCCAACTCCTCCTGGCACCACCTCCTGGGAGTTTCGATTGTGGCCGAGACCCCGGATTACGGTACGGAGAGTTTTTGGTGGGCTGCTGACCCGCAGGTGAAGGCGCAGGTTTTTCAGGCATTCGCCACGGCCGGTGCAAAAGCTGTGGTCGCCGACAGAATGCCATTGCCGGACTGGTCTGCGGACTGGCAACAGATTGGAGATACCCGGTATTTCGTGCATTTCTTACGGTAGCGCTGGCCTCCCTTTCTGAGGCCGGCAGGTTCTCGGGAACACGCATCTATGAACACGCTAAACGCCTCCGTGCCCCTGGCGGAAATCCCAGTTATTGACATCACACCGCCCCGCGGCTGGCTGGAGCTGAATCTTCGCGAACTGTGGCAGTTCCGCGAACTGGCTTATTTTTTCGTCTGGCGCGACATCAAGGTTCGTTACAAGCAAACGGCGATTGGGGCCGCCTGGGCGATCCTCCAGCCGCTAATGACCATGCTGGTTTTCACTCTGTTCTTCGGCCGCCTGGCCAAGATCCCCTCGGGCGGCGTCCCTTACCCCATCTTCTATCTCGCCGCGCTGCTTCCTTGGACGTATTTTGCGGGAGCGCTTCAGAACGCCACCAACAGCGTGGTCGAGCAGCAGCGGGTCATCACCAAAGTCTACTTCCCACGACTCGTTCTGCCCATCTCGGCGGTGGTTTCGGGTCTACTGGACTTTGGGTTCGGCTTTGTTATATTCCTGGTGATGATGCTCTTCTATCGCACTGCTCCCGGCAGGGCCTTCTTCCTGTTTCCTGTTTTCCTGCTTCTCGCGGTGGCCACTGCCCTGGGCGCGGGGATGTGGTTTTCGGCCCTCAATGCCCTCTATCGCGATGTTCGATATGTCGTGCCCTTCCTGATCCAGTTCTGGATGTTCGCTTCCCCGGTCGCCTATCCCAGCAGCTTGGTCCCCGAGAAGTGGCGCTGGCTCTATGGCCTCAACCCGATGGCGGGTGTCATCGACGGGTTCCGTTGGGCGCTCACCGGAAAGGGCCAGCCGCCGAGCCTCATGCTGGCAGCTTCCACTGCCGCGGTGATCGCGGTGCTGATTGGCGGCGTACTTTTTTTCCGCAAGATGGAAGCCACTATCGCCGATGTCGTCTAAGAAAGGGTAAAGGGTAAGGGTTGAAGGATGACCTTTAGCTCTTGACCTTTAACCTTCAACCTTTACTACATGTCCACTGAAAAAATCCTTCCCCTCGAAGAAGCGTACCGATTGGTAGCGGAGCTCAAGCAGCGCGGGCGGTGCGTTGTCTTCACCAATGGCTGTTTCGACCTTCTTCACACCGGCCACACTCGCTTGCTCGAGGAGGCCCGCAAGCTCGGCGACGTGCTGATTGTGGCGGTGAACAGCGACCGCAGCGTGCGTGCCCTGAAAGGCCCTGGCCGCCCGCTGCAGCCCGAACTCGAGCGCGCAGAACTGCTGGCGGCTCTCGGGGCGGTCGATTACGTCACCATCTTCGATGACGACTCTGTTCTCGGCCTGGTGTCCCGTATGCTGCCGAGCGTGCTTGTCAAGGGCGGCGACTACCCCCACGATGGAGTGGTGGGCCAAGCCGAAGTGGAAGCTGCCGGCGGGCGCGTGGTGCGCATTCCCGTGGTGCACGGCCACTCCACCACCGCGCTCATCGAAGCAGCCCGAAAGAAAGGGCCTGGCGGCTAGTTTCCAGACTAGGAAAGGCAGGTCCAGGGAGTTCGGGATTTGCCCCGGGGTTGAGTAATGTCTCCAGATGAGCTGTCGTCGTTACTAAGCAAATTCGAGCGATGCACCATTATGGTAATTGGCGACGTCATGCTGGACGAGTACCTGTGGGGACATGTCCAGAGGATTTCCCCGGAGGCGCCCGTGCCGATTTTCAATCTATCGCACGAAGAACACACTCTGGGCGGCGCCGGCAACGTCGTGAAGAACCTCAGAAGTCTGGGGGCAACAGTCATCGCGTTGGGCGCTGTGGGAGCCGACCCGATAGGGAAAAGTATCGTTGGTGAATTGGACAGGCTCGGGGTGGATAGAGAAGGCGTGATAGAAGACGGGAGTCGTGGCTCGACACGAAAGACACGGCTCATGTCACTCGAGCATGGGCAACAGGTCTTCCGCCTTGATAAGGAGACGGCAGTTCCCGTCTCCCCGGCCACAGAAAATGCCCTGCTCCGAACCTTAGCCGACAAAGTGGGCGATGCAAACGCCATCATCTGCTCGGACTATATGAAAGGGGTGTTGACTCCGCCCGTTCTTCAGACTGCGATCGAATCTGCTCGTAAGCGGCACACGCCCGTTGTGGTTGGTCCGAAGCACCCCGATCCGGCTAGATATCGCGGGGCCACGTACCTCATACCAAATCTGCGTGAACTTGAGCAGCTTTCAGGTGTACGGGTGGATGGCCCTGAGTCAATCGATGAGGCTGCCCGGCTTGTAATCGGCGAGGCGGAGATCGGGTCTCTGCTTGTCACTCGTGGCTCGGCCGGGATGTCGCTTTTCGAACGCGCACCGGGCGGAATACGCCGCATCGATATCCCCACTGTGGCTCGCACCGTATACGACGTGACCGGGGCTGGAGACACGGTGGCCGGCGTGTTCACGCTCGCAATCGCCGCGGGCGCGTCTGGCGAGCTCGCCGCCCGCCTGGGTACGCTTGCCGCGGGCCTCGTGGTTGGGAAACGCGGTACAACCTCGGTCACCCCGAGCGAACTCATGCAATGCGTTCACCAGCAATTCGCCGCCGACCCTGCGTTCAGCTACTCAAAGTAACATGTCTGATATCGTCATTCGCGCTGAAAACCTGGGCAAACGCTACCGCATTGGTGAGCGGGAGCGCTACGTCGCACTGCGCGACGTGCTGGCCCGCGCCGTTTCCGCCCCCGCACGCATGTTCAAGGCACGCCGGCCCGCATCGCCCAACGGCGATGCCACTCACATCTGGGCGCTCAAGGATGTTTCTTTCGAAGTTCGCCAGGGCGAGGTGGTCGGCCTCATCGGGCGCAACGGTAGCGGCAAGACCACCCTGCTCAAGATTCTGGCCCAGGTCACCCGCCCCACGGAGGGGCACGCGCAAGTGCGGGGCCGCGTAGGCAGCCTGCTCGAGGTCGGCACCGGCTTTCACCCCGAACTCACCGGCCGCGAGAACGTCTTCCTGAGCGGCGCTATTCTGGGCATGACCAAGGCCGAAATCCTGCGCAAGTTCGACGAAATCGTGGCCTTCGCGGAAGTCGAGAAGTTCATTGACACGCCCCTGAAGCATTACAGCACCGGCATGCAGATGCGCCTAGCCTTCGCCGTCGCCGCACACCTCGAACCCGAAATTCTCCTCGTCGATGAGGTTCTTGCCGTCGGCGACGCCGCCTTCCAGAAAAAGTGCCTGGGAAAGATGGGGGATGTAGCCAGCCAGGGCCGGACCGTCATGTTTGTTAGCCATAATATGGCTGCAGTTCGAAGCCTGTGCACACGAGGGTATTTGATAAGGCGGGGGCAGATCCAACACGTTGGCGCTATTGACGGGTGCATCGACGAATATCTGCTTGGGGCGAGCGCAGATATGCCGGCCATCATCGAGACTTCTAACCTGCCACGCCATGGCGTTGAGGCCGATGACGATGCGTTTCGCATTACCCGCGTGCGCCTCGAAGCCGATACCGGGGCGGCAGTGGTGCCCGCGGGCCAACCCCTCGGACTGGTCATGGAGTTCGTTGCTTCTCGACCTGTCGACGACCTGGTTTTCGGGTATTCGGTTCATTCGGGAGACGGGGTCAGAATCGTCGAATGCCGCAGCACGGAGACCTACGGCGCACTCCGCCGCCTGGAGCCCGGCAAATACTCGGTAGAGTGCTCCATTCCGGTCCCCTTAAACGCTGGCTTGTATTCCCTCCATGTGGGCGCTCGTTGCGCCGTGAAGGCGCTAGACCACCTGCCGGATGTAATGACGTTTCGGGTTGATCCGAGTGAACGGCTTGACTCCCTCTGGTTGCAGGCCACCACGGGTTTCCTCCTACTTCGCTCAAGATGGGCGCTGCCCACCCCCGTCTCGGGCGGTGCCGGCTAGGCCCGCTGTGCCGTTAAACAGTGCCTGGGGGCTAGGAACCCGAAGTTTACCCAGGCGCGTGCGAGAGTATCGCAGACTCAAGAGGGCTCTTTCCGTACTCTTGAGGGGATGAGGAGGATGACACCAATGAACTTCTGGAGGAATCGATCAGTCTTGCTAACCGGCGGTTGCGGCTTCCTCGGATCTTATGCGGCGGAAGAGCTCGTGGCCGAGGGCGCGCAGGTGACGATCGTGGATAACCTCCAGTCGGGCAGACTGGAGAACATCAAATCGGTGCGCGACCGGGTCGAATTCGTCCGCGCGGACCTTCGCTACCGCGACGTGTGCGAGAAGGTCTCAGCAGGGTTCGAGGTCGTCCTGAACTTCGCCGGTACCGCCTACGGGCTAGAGTACAGCATGAAGCATCACGGCGAGATGTTGTACAGTAACCTCGCGATCCAGAGTCACATGCTGGAGGCCGCGCGAGTAAACAAGGTGAGGAGCTTCCTGATGGTGAGCTCCTCCTGCGTCTACCCCGACGAGGCCCCCATTCCCACCCCGGAGATCGATGTACTCACGGGACTTCCAGAGCCAGTGAATGAGGGCTACGGCTGGGCAAAAAGAATGGCGGAGCTTCAGGCTAGGTACTATCACGCCGAGTACGGAATGGGGATCGGGGTGTGCCGGCCCTTCAATCCCTATGGTGATCACTACCATTGGGATGGAGACAAATCCCACGTTCTCCCCTCTCTCGTAAAAAGAGTTCTGGACGGGGAGAACCCCATTGTGGTCTGGGGGACGGGTAGACAAAGACGGAACTTCCTTCACGCGCGAGATACCGTTCGCCTTATGATGATGGTCACTGAGCGCTACCCTTGCGCCAAGCCTGTCAACATAGGCTACGATGACGACATCTCGATCGCCGAGCTAGTCTCCCTGATTTGCGAGGTTTCCGGAAAGCGCCCGGAGGTCGCCTTCGACACCTCGAGGCCCGAAGGGAGGTTCCGTAAGTGCGCGGACGCAACCCTTTTGCGCAAGGTTACGGATAATTACCAGCCGCAAGTGCCGCTGCGCGAAGGGATCGCAGAAATGGTTCGGTGGTACCACAACAGTTTCTCGAGGAGCCCACAGTGCAGCCGTACCTAACCGTCGTCGTCGCGGCACGCAATGACAATTACGGCGGCGATTTTCTCACTCGCATGCAGCTATTCGTATCGACGCTGGCAGGGCTCTGCGACCGCCATCACCTCGACGCCGAACTGGTGGTGGTCGAGTGGAACCCCCCTCCAGACCGACCTCCCTTGCGGGACGCCATCGAATGGCCCCGTAATGGATTAAAGGTCAGGATCGTGACTGTCCCCGGCGATTATCACCACAGGCTGCCTAACTCGGAGAAGATGCCCCTGTTCGAGTGGATTGGTAAGAACGTCGGGGTACGGCGAGCCTCGGGCGAGTTCGTGCTCGTCACGAACCCGGATATCATCTTCTCCCGCGAACTGATCGCCCATCTCGCGCAGCGTAATCTTCCCTTCGACTGTTATGAGAAGGTCGACCGTTACGATGTCGGGAAAAGGGTTCCGCAGGATCTGCCCGTAGACAAAATGCTTCGGTTCTGTAGGCGGAACGTTGTCCAAATTTGCCTGGCCAAGGAAGTCATCGACCCAAGATTTCGGGCAAGGGCGCGAGCTTTCTTCTCCCGGTTACGTAGCGTTACGACCCGGATGGTCGCTTTCGCGTTGCATCCCGACCGGCCCAAGCTGGTCAGATGGGTGCGGCGCACCGCGAAAGGCTGGCGGGCCACGGAAGATGCGGGGCGTGGGCTGGTGATCTACGAAGCGCCGCAGTCGAGTCCCCCCGTACTTCATCTGGCAGCCCCAGGGGATTTCCTGCTGATGGGGCGCCAGCAGTGGCACGAGCTGCGAGGATTTCCAGAACTTACAACACACTCGCAAGTCGACCTCTACATGGTCCTTTTGGCTTGGGCCGCGGGGCTCAAACAGCTTGTTCTGCCTTATAGAATTTATCACCAGGAACACGACCGTTCGGAGCACGGCCTGCGTCCCATGACGGTGCTCGAAAGAATTCCCGAATTTCGGGAGATGCGGGAAACGCGCAGGGTAGTCATCACAAATGGTGACAACTGGGGCCTCGGTGACGTGACCCTTCCCGAGTGCGGCGTCGGACAACTCGGTCGCGATGGCGGGTAAGACGTCGCTGGCGCCAGTCCGTGAGTGAATCTCTCGTGTGAAGGGTGCCGCCCGCGAGCGGGCCAGACTTCCCCGCGCGGCCGCTACCTTAAGGCATGGAACCGTTACGCGAGCTAAGGAAGGTAACCCGAAACGCGCTGGAGGCGGCACACCTGTTAGGGGCCGCGCGCAAGGCGCGCCAAGCAGCATGCTTTTTGACGGCGACTGCTCCGGCGCTTACGCGTGCGAACGGTCTCCAAGCCCTGCTGGGCTCGGTGCGCCGATCCGGCCCCATGATACTTTTCGAGCGATACGGCGGTATAGGGGACGTCATCTGTTCGTTTCCGGCAGTGCTGGCATTGCGCGACAAGTTTCCGGGCGCACCTATCGTGTATGCTGTCGCCGCTCCGTTCATCCCAATTGTTCGCATGGGGCGCGTCGCAGACGCTATTCTCCCAATATACGACGACACGCGCCTCGTCCTGCCTTCTGCCTGCAGGCTGGGGTTTGGCGTGGTTATCCCGGCTGCCCTCACTCACGAGAGGATCGCGGGCGGGACACCACGCCATTTAGTAGATGACTTTTGCGCCCAGGCGGGCGTCACCCCAAAGGACCGCCAGCCTAGGCTATCGGTTCCTCGAGGCCTGTCGGAGCGGGTCCTTTCCGAGCTTTCCGTGGCGCCGGATGAGCATAAACCCCTAGTTGCAATCCACACCGGCCCTACCTGGAGAGTCAAAGAGTGGCCCGACACCGGATGGCGGGAACTGGTGTCGTGGCTCCTTAGCGAGCACCATGCTCAGGTGATCCAGTTGGGGTCTGCCGAGTATCGGAAGGGCGACGGTACGAGAGGGGCCAGAATCGAAGGCGCGATAGACTGCGTTGGCAGGCTCTCACTCGAAGAAACAGCCGCTTGCATTCAAGCCTGTGACTTGTTCGTAGGCGTTGATTCCGGACCGTTGCATATGGCCGGGGCGGTCGGCACGCCGAGCGTCGGGCTGTTCGGGGCGACTGATCCTGCCCTCCACTTGCCGCCAAAGACCGCCAGCATCGCAGTTGCCGGTGACGTCCCCTGCCTGGGATGCCAGCAAAGAAGACCTGTTCTGCACTGGCAGGACGATTGTCCGATGCAGATAGCCTGCATGAAAGCCCTGCGCGTCGGCCAGGTCGCCGAGGCCTGCGACCGGATGCTCGAAAGCGGTTCAGGTTGCCCTTTGAGGCGATTGATTCAATGAGCGTCCCCGATACCATTTCGCCAAAGCCTCCGCTACCTGACACCGGCAGCCCAGAGGCGACGGCGCGATACCCGTGGGGTGTCAGCGTTATCATCTGTTGCCACAACAGCGCCGGCCGTTTAGCGCCTACACTCGAGCACTTGCTGAAACAGCGAGACGCCCCGGGGCTGCCGTGGGAAGTCATCGTGGTCGACAACGCTTCGAGTGATCATACTGCGGCGACGGCCCGGTCCCTCTGGCCCGAGAGCCATCCCAGGCCGCTGAAGGTGGTGCAGGAGGACAAGCTTGGCCTCACTCATGCTCGGGTCAAAGGGCTCTCCGAGGCGCGCTACGAATGTATCAGCTTTGTCGACGACGATAACTGGGTGTGCCCCGAGTGGGTACAGACGGTGGCCGAGACATTCGAGACCCACCCTGAGGTGGGAATGTTGAGCGGGCGTGGTGAAGGAGTGTTCGAGGCCACGCCACCGCCGTGGTTTTATAAGCACCAGCGAGCTTACGTCGTCGGAGGTGTGTCTCACTCCGCTGGTGTCATAGCGCCGGCCGATGCGTATGGCGCCGGAATGTGCCTGAGACGGTCCGTGTGGGACGCTTTACGGAGGATTGGATTCAGATTCATCCTGGATGACAGGCGCGGGCTTGCCCTCACGTCAGGTGGGGACGTCGAACTGATGGTAAGCATGTCATTCATGGGCTGGCAAGCATGGTACGAGCCGCGCTTGTGCTACAAACATTGGATTCCTAGAGGTCGCCTAACAACCGCCTACATCCGCAGGCTGTATCGCGGGTTCGGTATGGCTTCGACGGTGCTTGGCATCTACCTGTCAGCAGGCACACCGAAGGCTCGAACAATCTTGGGCTATGTCCAAAGCTCCTGGCTCTGGCGCGTGCTGAGGAACGTCCGCACGCTCTTTGCCGCACTCCTATCTTATTTCGTTCGGGTCAGAAGGGACGGTGCCTTCGAACCCGTCCTCTCAATCGAATGGGCCATTGGAGCAGTTGTCGCCGTCGCTCTGACCGGCCCCGTACGATATCAGAAACGACAGAAATCGGTACACAGACTATACGACACTTGCAAGGGCCTAAAACAGCTTTGGGCGCCATGATTGCGCGTACGAAGGAGCGCCGATACACGTTTTGTTAAACCTTCGGAGAGAGAACCAGTGCCTTCCCCTTTGGTCTCAGTAGTAATGAGCGCCTATAACAAGGGCGATTTCATTGGCGAGGCGATCGAGAGCATCCTGGGCCAATCCTTCCCGGATTTCGAGCTGATTGTGGTTAACGACGGCTCGACGGACGGCTCCGGGGAGATTATTGAGCGCTACAAGCGTGCGGACTCGAGGCTTCAAGCGTTCGACCAGCCGAACCGGGGGGTAGTTTACACCGCAAACCGGGGTTGCGCCCTGGCGAGGGGGAAGTACATCGCTCGCCTTGACGCCGACGACGTCGCCATGCCGACCAGGCTCGAGCGGCAGGTCGAGTTCCTGGAGCGGCAGCCGCAGGTCGCGGTGCTTGGGGCGGGCTGGTACATCCTCGGCCGTGGCGGGAAATGCCTGGGGCCCATTGCACCCGCGGAAGACGATGGCGCGATCAGAGAACTCTTGCCGCGCCGGAACTGCTTCGCCCAAAGCGCGGTGATGATGAGGACGGATGTATTCCGCGCCGTGGGCGGCTACCGGCCAGCGTTTCCCCCGGCCGAAGACTACGACCTCTGGCTGAGAATCTCAGACCGCTACCAAATGGCGAATCTGCCCTATCCCCTGCTCTACTATCGGATGCATCCACAGCAGGCCACCTTGAACCGCATGGAACAGGTAGCCAAGGCAATTCTGGCAACCCGGGCGGTAACGCAACGGCGGCGGAGCGGGGGCAGCGATCCCTTGGACAATGTGGAGGAGATTACCCCCGAAATTCTGACGGCCCTCGGCGTGACAGAGCAGATGTTGGCAGACGGCCTGGCGGAACAATACGCCGCTTCAGCCATGGTCGCGTCGGCCGCCGGCTTCCAGGAACATGCCCGGAAGGTGCTCGATCAAGGCGCTGCGAGCTGCCGGAACCGTCCTCCTTCCCGGTCAGTTATGGGGCAGTTCGAATGGCAATCGGCCAAGGTCCACGCGCGCACCGGGGAGGTCATGAGCACGCTGTTCTGCGCGGTGAGCGCCTGTTGGCAGAAGCCCGCCCTTGCCACGGAGCCGTTTGCTTACGCCTTTCGCCGCGCCCTGTCTTTAGTTACGGCAAAGAAGCGCGGAGAGGTCGCCTACGGGAGACGAGAGCACGCAGAAAGCATCCCGGCCAGTCGGCGGTAAGGTGCGAGTTCCTCCGCGAGCGATGCGCCGCTTAAGCGATATGCGGATTCTCTTCACGATCATCGACGCCAACCTGGCGGGCGGGCAGCGCGTGGCTCTCGAGGTGATGCAGGAGTTACGTGCCGGCGGTGTCGAGCTGTTTGCGGCGTTTCCGGGGACAGGGCCGCTCGAGGCGGCAATGCGCGCCATCGGCGTCCAGACGGAGTACGTCCCCACCTGGAGGCTGAGGGATCGGCGCGGCTACCTGGCCCTGGCTCGTCTGGTCCGACGCATCCGGCCGGATTTGATCTACACACATTGCGCCGGCGGCGGAGAATTCATCGCGGCGGTAGTGGGCAAGTTGTGGGGAATTCCCGTAGTTATCCATAGACACGCGGCTCCGGCACTGACCGGCAGCCGTCTCCGGCAAGGAGTCGAGCGGACCCTAATACGATGGGCATACTCGAGCGCCTCAGCAGTCATCGCCGTGTCCGATGCGACTTGCAAACAACTTGCCGATCTAGGCGTTCCCTTGGCGCGGGTGAAGACCATCAAGAACGCCATAGCCGTCGAGAAATTCGTTCCGAGTTCACCCCATGCCCGCGCTCTGGTTCGTAGCGAATTCGGGCTGGCGGGCGATTCGGTTGTGATCTCTTTGATTGGGAGGCTGTGCGAGAACAAAGGCCAACGCGTGCTCTTGGAAGCGGCGCGGAGGCTCCCTTGCAGAGAGCTGAACCTCCGCTTCCTGTTGGTAGGCAAAGATCAGGAGCAGGGGGGACGCTACGAAGCGTACCTGAAGCGCTTGGCCCGTGAATATGGGCTCTCGGATCGCGTAGTTTTCGCAGGCTACCGCGACGAGGTTGCCGATCTGCTCGCCGCCAGCGACATGACGGTGCTTCCGTCCAATGCGGAGGCCTTCGGGCTGGCCATCGTGGAGTCCATGGCGGCCAAGAAACCCGTCGTCGCCACAGCCACCGCCGGCGCCCGCGAGATAGTGGAAGACGGCATCACAGGTCTCATTGTGCCCATCGATGATGCCGCCGCCCTCGGCCAGGCCATTTTGCGCCTGGTTCAAGATCCGCGTCTCGGCGCGACCCTCGCCGAGAACGCCTATGCCCACGTGGCCGCGCATTTCGATACGGAGACCTTTTTCCAGAAAGTCATGGGCGTTCTCTCCGGCTCTGTGCCCCAACGCAGGAGACACGTACTTGAGCTTTAAGATAGCCATAGACGGAACTTTCCTTAGCGATAAGGGCAAAGGTGTGTCGCGGTACCTGCACAACCTCCTCGTTGAACTGGCTCGACTCGACCACCTCACCCAATATCACGTCTTTGTTGACAGGAAGTTCGCTACGTCACGGCTTCCGCAGCAAGACAACTTTCGCTATCGGCCGGTGCACTTTCGTAGGAACCTCTACTGGAAGCTGGTTCAATTCCCATCCATTCTAAGGAGCGAGCACTTTGACCTGGTGCACCTCCCCGCCGAAAGCTGCTGCCTCAAGACACCGACCCCGTGCGTGGTCACAGTTCACGAAATCGAACGGACCCGTTGGAGGCTGAAGAAAGCCCACGGGCCCTCTCAATGGCTCGCCCACATGCTTAGCGAAGGTCTCTTCCGCTGGACGATCCCGCAAGCGCGAGCAATCATCGCCGACACCGCGGCCACAAGGGACGAACTTCTTAGACTCTACCCGGTGGAGACACAGCGAGTAACCGTAGTCCACCTGGCGCCGGATTGCACTTTTTCCGGGGACAGATCCAAAAGGGACCCCGAAAAAGTAAGGGAAATGCTCGGGGCGAAGCAAGGCTACATCCTGAGTTTCGCGACAGGGGACAGCCGGGAGAACGTCAATATTGTGCTCGAGACGTACGCCCGAGTCTGCGCTCGCCTGAGCCAGAAGCTCGTTCTTTGCGGTACCAAAGCCCACGTGCGGGGGGAGCTAAGAGAGAAGTGCCGTCGTCATGGAATCGAGGAGCGAGTTGTCCTCCTCGATTACGTCAGCGATGACGTGCTCATGGGCCTCTACGCGGGGGCGGATCTCTACGTGGACATTTCGTATTACGAGGGCTTTGGATTGCAGCCCTGCGAGGCCATGGCGTCTGGCGCACCCGTAGTCGCTTCAAACATCCCGGCTTTCATGGAGGTTCTCGGCTCAGCCGCCAAACTTGTTCCGGTGGGGGATGCCGGAGCTCTGGCTACCGCTATGACAGAGATCCTGGAGAATCAGCAAGTGTGGCAGGAACGCTCGCGACTGTCGCTTGAGCGCGCTCGGGAATTTAGCTGGGAACGCGCGGCGCGCCAGACCTTGGCGGTCTACAAGTCGGTCGTTAATGATAACAAGGCCCAGACGCCGGAGGAGCGCCCGGTGGGAGCGAGTGTGTTTGATTAGGTAGAGGAGCGGCGCGGTTCAGCCTGACACCCTACCCGCCCGATCCTCGCCACACTCTGGTGGAGTCTCCAGACAGCAAAATCCAGTCCGTCACATCAGAGCAGGTGCTGGCAGCCCTGGAGTGCGGCATTGGAGCCTGCGGACGGGTGCGCGACATAGAAGTTGGAATTAGGCGGCAATAGCCGCCCGACGGCTCTCCCAGTAATCCTCAAAGCCGCCATTGAGATAAGCGCAGCGCAGGGCCAGGATGGCGTTGGCTCCGCGG
>JBELAJ010000204.1:0-13195 GCA_049508935.1 Terriglobia bacterium
GCTCGGCGTCGGGCAGTGGAAACTTGGTTACAGAGAAACGGAGTGATCACCATCACTCAGAACAAAAAAGTGTTACCCATTTTCCCAGAAAAAACTGCTCATAATTAGGTTGCCCCCACAGGCAACAAAACTGCCAGGACGCAGAGTTATCCCGAGTCGATCTTCAAGACTTTCAGCCGCGGATTGGAGACTGCCCGTGACGCTTGGACATATGATTTTGATCCGCAGGTCTTGAGAAAGAAGGTCCAGGCACTAATCGAGAACTACAACGCAGAGCTCGACAGGTGGCGAAGGGCAAAGAAGCCAGACGACATTGACGACTTCGTGACTTCCGACGAAAGAAAGGTCAAATGGTGTAGCCGACTTAAACAAGCGCTCAAGCAAGAAATTTATGCAGAGTTCGTTGAGGACAGAATCCGAACTTCGCTTTACAGGCCATTCACAAAGCGGTGTGCGTACGTCGATCCTATTATTACGCACCGCCGAGGCATCTTCCCGGAGGCGTTCCCCAATCTTGCCGCCGAAAACGAAAACAGGCTAATCACAATCACCGATGTTGCTTTTCGTGCCTCGACCTTCAGCACAATTGTTTCTCCGTGTACCGCAGACTTACATCTGTGCGCCTCAGTAGACAGCCACCAGTGCTTTCCGTTCTACCTCTACGACGATGACGCAACAAACCGCCGGGAAAACATCACCGACTGGGCGCTGGAGCATTTCCGCGAGCACTATGGTGACAAGAAAATCACCAAGTGGGACATCTTCTATTACGTCTACGGGGTTCTGCATCATCCCGAATACCGCACGAAATACGCCGAGAACCTGAAGCGTGAACTGCCGCGCATTCCACTGGCAAAGGACTTCTGGGGATTTTCGAAAGCCGGGGAGGAACTGGCCCGGCTGCACATCGAATACGAGAAGGTCGAACCGTGGCCGCTAAAATTTATCGAGACGAGCGCTAGCTTTGGAGTGCGGGAGCTTGCTCCCGCTTTCGTTCCGCCGAAGCTAGCTTCGGCGGGAAAAGCGGCGGCAAGCCGCCGCACTCCAAAGCCTGCGGCCGCGGGACTGCCCCTCTCCTATCGCGTCGTAGACAAGATGCGCCTCGCCAAAGACCACCGCTCACTCAAGGTGAACGATACGCTCACGCTGGGCGGCATACCGCCCGAGACATTTGAATACCGCCTGGGCAATCGCAGCGCTCTCGAATGGGTAATCGACCAATACCAGGTGACGGAAGACAAGTACAGCGGCATCCGCTCCGACCCCAACCGCCCCGACGACCCCGAATACATCGTCCGGTTGGTGGGCCAAGTGATCCGCGTGAGCATGGAAACTGTCATGATTGTGAAATCTCTTCCGTGCTTGTGAGGGCCTTGCCGGGAACCAGCGCAACCAAGTGTGCCGCAAGGAGGGAACATGACCAAGTCACAACTGCGGGAGAGGCGTGAGTACCACGAGGCACTACTCAAGTGGTTTGAAAAAATGAGCGAGTGCTACGCGCAGCTCGGCGAACAAGAAAAATTATCGTTGGACACGTGGGACGCTATGCGATCCGAGGGTCAGCGCACTTGCGATTGGGCCGGTTGGGAAAAGTACATCGGAAAGGTCCCGTCCCCCCCCTAAGTAGGCCGGGCGAGTAAAACGACATGCCAAAACCTCCCCAACTGGTCTGTCAGCATCTGGAAAACATCAGTGGCGATGTTTTGGAAGATTACCAGAAGATCATTCGCGAATACGTTTCCCGCCGTCAGGGCGTCTACGCTCTTTACAACGATGACGACCTCTATTACGTCGGCCTGGCGAGCAATCTCAGCACACGCTTAAAAGCCCATCTTGGCGACAAACACGCGGGGAGGTGGAACCGCTTCAGCGTCTATTTGACCATTGGCGACAAGCACCTGAGAGAGCTCGAAACGCTAATCCTGCGAGTGGTCAAACCGAAGCCGGAGGGCAATTCCAAGAGCGGCAAGTTTGCGCGCTCGCAGGACCTGAGGGCACGCCTTGACAGGGACATTAAACAGCGAGACCGGGAGAAACGCGACCACATTTTTGGGAGAATCGAAGAGACCGTCCGGCAGGTCCTGCCCGGCCCCATGCCGCCGCTGTGTCCATACGTCAAGAAGGTGTTCAGGCTCCGCGGGCGATCCAGGGGAAAGACCCTCCAGGCCTCCGTGAGAGATGACGGCACGATTCGCCTCCAGGGGAAGGTTTATCACACGCCCAGCGCCGCCGCCGTTGCCGCAACCGGGTACCAAGTGGACGGCTGGGATTTCTGGAAGTACGAGCGTGCGCCAGGCGACTGGGTCCGCCTTGACGAGCTTCGCAAATAATAGGGACAGCGAGTTGCGAAGACTCTCGTATTCCAGCCAGTCTACAGCTTTTCCCCGGCAGTGCTTCTGAGGCGACCGGCGCATGCCGAGACCGTGGCCGGATCGGACTTTCTGTTCCTTGCACATTTTCCACTTGACAAACGGGACGACATAGGCTAGAGTTGTTCCGTGGGATTGGGCAGGGTCGGGCCCTGCCGGCTAGGTTATGCCAGAAAGTCCTCTTTTGTTTTCGTCCGTAGTCCCTGCCTGTGTTTCTTCCCCTTGTGCAGTCAAGATGTCGAGGAGTCAAAGAGTCGAGGAGTGGGAGACCCAGAGCCGACCGCGACCGTCGCGCGCGGGCCGCAGACCGCAAACACGGCGGTCCGCGCTACACCAAAATCGAGGGAACAAAGCGAGAATGTCTATGAAAACAAAGGACAAGTACAAAAAGTCTGGTAGCGCAGACCGCCGGTTCTGCGGTCTGCGGCTTTTCCATGATCGCTGGGGCGGGCCGCGGACCGCAAACACGGCGGGCCGCGCTACACCAAAATCGGGGGAACAAAGCGAGAATGTCTATGAAAACAAAGGACGAGGTCAATAAGTCGAGGAGTTAAGGAGTCAAGGAGTTGAGGAATGGAAGACCAAGACCCGACCGAGAGTCTCGCCCGTGCTCACGCCCGGCAACGGGCGGTTCGGGGTCGCGATCCGCGACACGGAATCCGCCCTGCGCGAGCTGATCCATTCGCGCGATCCTTGGCTGGCCGCCTGCGCGGGCCACCAATGCGCCATTACAGCCATCAATGAAGTGGGGCTGTTTCAGTACCTGGAAAAGCCCTGGGACAATGCCCAACTTCTGCTGGTCATCCGCGCCGGCGTGGAACGGGCGCGATTGCTGCGGGAGTTGCGAGAGAAGGTTTCCGCGCTCGATTCGGCGCACTCCACCTTGAAGGATGCGCAGCGGCGGCTGTTGTAGGCGTTCTTGTGAGGATCTTGGCCATCTGGTATGCTTAAGTTCTGGATGATACGGAATTATCTGCACACGCTTATCCTGCTTGTGGCCCTCCTTTCAGTTCCGATATGCGCAAAAGGTGCAACGGATCCGGCAGTACCGGGAGTCCCTAACTTCCATCAGGTAAACGGAAGCATCTACCGGGGCGGCCAACCCACGGCTCAAGGCTGGAGCAGCCTGGAGCGACTGGGTGTGAAGACCGTCATTGACCTGTGCCGCGACGGACATCATTCCATCAAAGCTGAACAACAGGCGGTGGCGGCGGCGGGCATGCGCTATGTCAATGTGCCGATGAGAGGCATCGTGGCGCCCACGGATGAAACAATTTTCAAGGTGCTGGCTCTGTTGCAGTCGAGCGGCGCCGGGCCCGTGTTCGTACACTGCCGGCGGGGAGTGGACCGGACAGGCGCCGTCATCGCGTGCTACCGGATCGCGCACGACGGTTGGCGGAATCAGAAAGCGCTCGAAGAGGCTGAGTCGTATGGCATGCACTGGTTCGAGGTTGGCCTGAAGCGCTACGTATTGAGGTTCTCACCGCCACCGCAGCGCGTTTCAGCCGAAGCCGTTCCGACCCGGGCATCGGAATCTCACTAGAAGTGAGAGGCTGCTTCTTTTTTGACTTCAATTGTCTTTGTAGTCCAAAGGGTGTGCCTCGCCAAATTCGCACCGGGCTGCCACTGACACCTTGAAAGGCCCGCCCTGCCTGTCTCAGGATCCACTTGATGGCCCGCGCCGAGTCGTAGCAATAGGCGAGATTGTGGTTCAGCGGGTCTGGCATTCCTTCTTGCTCATCGTAGTTCCTCCTCAGCGAACTGCCGGCGCCTGGAGATGACGGCTCACCGTTGAAACGCAGACGGTGCGCGCATGTCACAAGTTCCTTGCTATTCGTGATACCGTAAGTTTCAGCCCTGTCTTGCCGCTTCCAGAGCAGTCTCGTTCCGGATACTTTCGGGGCGCTCCCGTTCTCGTGGGGAGGGAAACCGCAGCGTGCGGACTACTCGTCCTAGCTGCAGCGCCACCGTCACTTTGACGAGGAATCGCAACAAAGAGAAATGTAATCAGGGGGCTTGAAATAGTCTCCGTTTAAGCTATGCTGGGTTTATTACCTAACAGTCAATTGCTGGGAGGTCAAGGTGGGCGCAATACCCGTTCCTGAATTTGACCAGTTGCATGTCATCTCAGACCTTCACATGGGAGGCGAAGCTGGCCGACAGATCTTCACAACCGCCGCGGAGCTCGCCGCATTGATCCGCCATCTGCGTGACGAGCCGTCCCACGAACGCGTCGCACTGCTGATCAACGGAGACGGCGTCGATTTTCTGGCCGAGCCGAATGCGCGCTATTTCGATCCGCATGGCGCGACGGCAAAGCTAGACCGAATATTCCAGGACCCTGCGTTCAACCCCGTCTGGACCGAGCTGCGCAGTTTCGTCGCGCAACCCAATCGGCGCCTGATTGTCAACCTCGGCAATCACGATCTCGAGCTTGCCCTTCCCTGGGTGCGGGATCACTTCACCGGCCTGCTCGAACGGCAGAACCCTGCCGCGGTCGGGCAGACCACCCTCGTGCTTGACGGCACGGGCTTCTCCTGCACGGTCGCGTCGAAGCGGGTATTGTGCATCCACGGCAATGAAGTGGACACCTGGAATGTCGCCGACCACGAGATGCTGAGGCGTATCGGACGCGACCTCGTCCAGGGAAGACCGGTTGAGGACTGGACACCGAATGCCGGCACCAAGCTGGTGATCGACGTGATGAATGGCATCAAGCGGAATTACGCATTTATCGATCTGCTGAAGCCGGAGGTGCAGGCTCTGGTACCGGTCCTCATTGCGCTGGACCAGACCCAAGCTGCGGGCCTCCAGCGCATCGTAGCTATCGCGTCGCGGCTCTCCTGGGACAGGGTACGGAGAGCCACCGGTTTCTTATCGTTTGGGGAACAGGCTGCGCCCACCCCGCTCGAACTCGAGGAGGGTTCCGAGTGGGCTCGAAGACAACGCACCAAAACGGCAGGCGGGGAAGGTGCGTCACAACTGGAACATTCCGAGGCCACGGTGGTGGTGGCGGCAGCGGAAGAAAACTTCCGCAGCGGCATGGACCCCATTGCACTGGTGGATTCATCTACCGCGGACCAACTGGGAGCGTTCGGCGCAGGATGGGCATGGGCGCGCGGGAAATCCAAGGAGGAAGTCTTGTACGCCGCGGTCCGGGACCTGGAGAAGGACCGTAGCTTCTATTTGGACGCGCCGGACGAAACGTTTCGCCGGATCGACAAGTTCGTCGGTGCAGACTTCGATTATGTGGTAACCGGGCACACTCACATGGAACGGCAGTTGCCCCGCGAGCACGGCAATGGAACCTATTTCAATACCGGAAGCTGGGTGCCCCGGATGCAATTCACGCCGGCCGCTCTCGCTTCCATGCAGTCATTCCGGCCCGTTTTTGAAGCTCTCCAAAATGGCCGCACGGTAGCGAGCCTGGCGGCCCAACCCGATCTGCTCATTTACGCGCCGATTGTCCTGTCCATTCGTAAACATGACGGCGGCGCACAGGCAACGCTTAACCAGGTCAGCGTGGTAAACGGGCAAGCGCAATTGGCGCCGCTGAGCTGAGGGGAGGAAACCATGAGCATGCGCACCGTAACTCTGGAATTCTTGCGGCACGGTCCGCCACACAACCAGTTGCTTTCGCCTCTCACGCGGTACATGGTTCTGTGCGGCAATCACCAGGCGGCAGACGTTAGTGTCGGTTTCGAGCACGCGCAATTTCTCACGAAGCTCCGGGCGTTTCAGTATCGAGAGACCGACGTGAACCGGGAGATGCAGACGGCTGAGACAGCCGCGCAGATGAGCAGTATCCTGGCGGCTGTTCCAGGTTTGGTGGCGGAGCTTGCGGATTCCGCGGCGGGCGCCCGGCCTGCTTTGACGCATCTCCGGCTCATCCTCAGCGCGAATGAACTCGCCTTGCTCCCTTTTGAGCTTGCCAACGCGGGCAGCGCATTTCCCGGAGCGGGGCAGTCGCTCGCGCTGCAACCCCATGTGCCGATCTGTATAACGCGCGAGGTCCGAAGGGTGAGCGCCCCCTATCTTCGCTGGCCGTCAACTCCCAAGATTCTGTTTGCCGCTTCCTCAGCCGGCGGTCCCATTCCCCTTGACGCGCACATGCTGGCATTGCGGCGTGCCATCGACCCCTGGTTGTTCCATTTCGAATACGAGGACGAGGAAGTACGGCGCCGCACCATCGACGAACACATTCGAGTGCTGACGGACGCCAGTGTGCAAGCCCTGGTCAAAGAGTGTGCGTCCGGCAATTATACCCACATCCATCTCTTGGCTCACGGGGTCGAGCGCGAAAGTGAGTATGGCCGCCGTTACGGGCTGGCGCTCCACGACAGTCAGGATCCTGCCGCCGTCGATTTCGTGGAAGGCTCTAGGCTCGCTGCCCTCCTCAGGCCCAGCCTGCGCGCGCACACGGAGGACCTGGCGCTTCCCACGGTGGTCACCCTCGCCTCCTGCGATAGCGGCAGCGTGGGATCGGTTGTGGGAGCAGGCGCCAGCATCGCGCACGCCCTGCACGAGGCCGGCATCCCACTGGTGGTCGCTTCCCAATTCCCCTTGTCCTTCGCCGGGTCTGTGGTCATGGCGGAAGTGTTGTATGAAGGTCTTCTCGAAGGCGGCGACCCGCGTGCCGTGTTGGTCCGGTTGCGCAGGGAGCTCGTAGCTCGCGTTCCCAGAACTCACGACTGGGCAAGCGTGGTGGCATATGCCTCCTTTCCACAGGATCTTGAGCGGCAGCTTTCCATAGTTCGTATCCGGCAAGCCTCCCGCCGTATCGAAGCCGCCCTCAATCATGCAGATTTCGTCACAAAGGGGGATTCTGAACGAATGAAGAAGAGGAAAATGGGCCCCGAGCTTCAGACTAATTCGAAAACTATGACGGAGGCCACGCTCGAACGCCTCCGGGAGGCCACGCTCGAACGCCTCCGGGAGGCCACGCTCGAACGCCTCCGGGATGCCATCCGGCGCATGGAGGATGTGTTAAGCACTTCGAGCGAAGAAAAAGAGCAGCAGTACGAGGTTTATGGTCTGCTCGCTAGCGCCGAAAAAAGGCGTTCTCAGGTCTTTTGGCGCCTCGCGACGCACCCGACGTTGGCCCAATTGCAGACTCAGACATTCACGGGATTGCCAATCCCTCACTATGCCAGCAAAGCGATCGATTCACTCCGCAAGGCGCTCGAAGCTTACCGCCGCTGTTTTGCGCTCGACCGCTCGCAGGCCTGGGCCCTGGTGCAGGCGATGGCTCTAACGGCAGTTCTCGACGGTGGGGAGGCAATTACCAGAGACGAATGGGAACTTTCGCGCCTTCTCTCGGAGGAAGACTTGAAGGGAGACGACCGGCAGCGCCGGGCTTGGGCGCGCAGTAATCTGATCGAATTGGAGTTACTAGCCGGATTGGTTCCAGTCCTGATCGCCGACTCGTCGCGTCAAAAGGCAAATATAGCCGATCAGATTAAAGAGCTACTGCGCGCCGTGGGTATTAATTCTCCAGAAATTCACTCCACCCGCCGGCAACTCGAGCGATACGAGGAGTTTTTCTATCAGATTGCGAGCTACGCGGCAAGCAGCGCGAAGCGTTCATTCGACGACTCCCCGCAGGGCCCGTGGCCTCAGACCGTAAGTGCCTCGAGCGGGGCCCTTGACTTGCTCCCTGAAACGACGCGGTTCGAATGAGGGTGTGGGGCGCCCCTTTATAATGCGTGTTTACTAACAAGTGTTGAGAACGCATCAGGGCGGTATCGGCAGCGCAAGCATCCGCTCCACGTGGTCGTTTAAATAAGAATAACCGGCCAAACTGTTTCTCAACGCTAAAAGCTCAAGAATCAAATACGGGGTTAAAGTCCGTCACGACCAGTTAATCACTGCCTTAACGACGCCGGCTTCCCGGCGAAGCCATGCTGGAAACCGCTGGGCCATGATGCTGAGGGAGGCGCACTCGGTGGGCCACGCCCCGATATCGATCTGTCCGTCCTCCATCGCCTGAAGCACATGATGGTGCTCGGCTGGAATGCTATTGCGGCTGGCTAGGATCGTGGCCTCACGGCGGTGAAGGTCCGGGTCGAACAAGGAAACATGGTCGTTGACCAGGCCGACGAAGATCAACTTGCCGCCTTGCTCGAGCAGGTGAATGGATTGCTCCATGGAGCCCCGGTCCCCTGTACAGTCGAACACCAGCATCGATGGTTCTTCCTGCCGCGCTTCCTGGTGGGAAGGATAATAGCGCTTCAAGGCGGCGTGTTTGGCGGCAAAGGCTAGCCGCTCCGGCAGCCTCTCCACCACGGCGATATCAGCGCCGGCCAGCCGCAAGAACTCCATGACCGAAAGCCCGATGGGCCCGGCGCCTACGACGATCGCCCGCTCGCCCGGCTGCATTGCGGCGCGCCCCACGGCGTGGCAGCCCACGGCGAGTGTTTCCACCAGCGGAACCTGCTCCGGCAGGAGCTTCGCGCACTTATACATCTGTTTCGCCGGCAGAAGAATGCGGTCACGCATGCCGCCATCGCAATGGACGCCAATGACGCACATCTTCGCGCAGCAGTTCGTCCGCCCGCGCAAGCAGGCCGCGCACTCGCCGCACGACAGATATGGATTCACCGCACAGAGGTCGCCGGGCTTGAAGTCGCCGACGGCGCCGCCGACCTCCACAACCTCCACGGCCAGCTCGTGCCCCAGAATGCGCGGATAGGTGAAAAACGGTTGCGTGCCTTCAAAAGCGTGGAGATCGGTCCCGCAGATACCTACAGTCAACACCCTGACCAGCACTTCACCCGGTCCCGGCGCGCTCGGTGGCGCGGTTTCGGTCAGCGTGAACCGGCCTGGCTTGTCTAAAAGCATCGTCTTCATGGCTCTAGGCTCCAATTGGATCAGGCGAAGTTCCCTCTTTCGATTCTCTGGTTACCATCGGCGCGCGGCTGACCACCTGTCCGTACAAGCGCTAGCGGATTTTCAGGGGTCGGCTTAGCGATGGCCGCCGCTGTAGGACTCAAGCGTGGAGCGCAAAATCCAACGCCTTGGCGGCGTGCAGCAGCGCAGTGTTGAAGAGGGGCATATCGCAATGCTGAGGTTCAACGAGCAACGGTATCTCCGTGCATCCGAGGACGACCCCCTCGGCACCCTTGCCGCGCAGTCGCTCGATGATGTCGAGAAATAGCCGCCGCGATTCCGGCCTGATCTCCCCTCGGCACAATTCCTGGTAAATCACTTCGTTCATCCGCTGCTGACTATCGGGCTCCGGAACAAGTGCCGTGATTCCCGATCGCTCCAGGCCATCGCGGAAGAATCGCTCGCTCATCGTGAATACGGTTCCGAGCAAGCCCACGGAGCGAAGCCCGGCCGCGAGAACCGCGTCCGCTGTGGCTTGCACGATGCTGAGCAAGGGCATGTGCACGGCACGCTGCACCTCCTCGAATACGATGTGCATGGTGTTGGCCGCGATCAAGCCGAAATCGGCGCCCGCGCCGTGCGAGCGTTCGAGGGCTTCCGCCATATCGCGCGCCGCCTCCCGCCATTGCCCGCTGTGCTGCCAGTCTACATATTTCTGGAAGTTTACGCTATAGATCAGAATCTCCGGGTAGCCGTAGTTGCCGAAGCGGGCGGTATAAGATCTGGTGATGTGCTCATAATAGAGCGTGGTGGATTCCGGGCTCATGCCGCCAAGTATGCCGATCTTCTTCATCTCGCCTCCACGATCATCTCGCCAAGCGGAATTCATCATACTAACATGCCTCCATCCATGCTGCCCTCCGCCGTCTCTTGCACCGGATGTCAGCCATGTCCGAATTTTGCCGGCACTCACAAGCGTGCGGGAATGATTCGTGCAAACGGGTCCCCGAGCAGAAGAGGGCCCAATGGCAAACAACGTGCTCATCAAACTGCAAGGAGAATTGCGTCCATGAGTCCCAAAAGAGTCTTGATTGTAGGTGGTGTGGCAGGCGGAGCTTCCTGCGCCGCCCGGCTGCGGCGGCTTGACGAGCAAGCGGAGATCGTAGTGTTTGAAAAAGGGCCGTACCCGTCATTTGCAAACTGCGGCTTACCCTACTACGTCGGCGATGCCATCTCAGATGAAACAAAGCTGCTTGTAGCCACACCGGAATTATTCCGCGATCGTTTCAACATCGAGGTTCGCACCGAACACGAAGTTCTTGGCATCAATCGCGGGGCGCAAAAGATTGAGGTCAAGGACCTTCGGAAGGGTTCTGTCTACGAGGAGGCTTACGACGCGCTCGTCTTGTCGCCTGGTGCAGTGCCCGCTCGGCTGCCTCTTCCCGGTATCGACCTCGAGGGTGTTTTCACGCTTCGAACCATTCCGGACAGCCGGGCCATTCGCGCCTGGATTCAAGAATCCAAGTCGAGGAAAGCGGTCGTTGTGGGCGGCGGGTTCATCGGACTCGAAATGGCCGAAAATCTGGCGCGCCGGGGGCTCGAGGTCGCGATCGTCGAGATGTTCGATCAGGTCATGCCGCCGCTCGACCGCGAAATGGCTGAATATGTCGACGTTCACCTTCTAAAGAACCATGTCTCGGTCCGTCTGGCGGATGCCGTGGTGCGCTTTAACGGAAGCGGCGGGCGCGTGACTTCGGTCGAGACCAGGGGCGGCGCGAGGATTCAGGCTGATGTAGTCATTCTCTCTGTCGGCGTCAAACCCGAGAACAAGCTGGCTAAAGACGCAGGTCTGGAACTAGGCCCACACGGCGGCATTCGTGTAGATGAATCCATGAAGACCAGCGACCCTTGCATATGGGCCGTGGGGGATGCCGTGGAAGCGACGGACGCCATCACCGGCGAGTTGTGCCTCGTGCCGCTCGCGGGACCAGCCAACCGGCAGGGGCGAATCGCGGCGGATGCCATCTGCGGCAGACCGGCCAAATTTCGTGGCGTGCAAGCAACGGCCGTCTGTGGTGTATTCGGGTTAACCGTCGCGATGACCGGTGTCAGCGAGAAGCGTCTGCTTCAGGCGAAGAACACCGACTACGCCGCAGTCTACTTGCATCCCAATGACCACGCCAGCTACTACCCGGGCGCAAGCGAAATGCACCTGAAGTTGATTTTCCGGCGCTCCGATGGCGTGGTCCTGGGGGCTCAGGGAGTGGGCTGCCAGGGAGTAGAGCGCCGGATTGACGTCATCTCGTTCGCCATTCAAAAGGGCTCAACAGTCTTCGATCTTGAGGAGGCCGAGTTGTGTTATGCGCCCCAGTTTGGCATGGCGAAGGACCCGGTGAATCTCGCAGGCATGGTGGCAGCGAACGTTGTCCGGGGCGACGTCAGCCTGGCCAAGTGGAACGATCTACCGGACTGTGGCGCATTTCTGCTGGATGTTCGTGAGCAAGAAGAGTTCACGCGCGGCGCGATTGGCGCCGCCATCAACATCCCACTCCATCAACTCCGCCAAAGGCTCTCGGAGCTTCCTAAGAACCGGCCGATCTGGGTCAATTGCGCCAGAGGTCAGCGGTCCTACTATGCAGTGCGCATCCTGCAACAGCACGGTTTTATCGCCAGCAACCTGTCCGGCGGTTACAGCACCTGGGAGGTGTGGTACCCCGAGGGATTGCCCTCTGGCGAGGTCGCACAGGCTGAGCAGACTTCACGAGATCGAGCGGCATGAAAAGCGGGGTGTGACTTCGCGTTTTTTGGGCAAGGCTGCACGGCAGCGGCGCGCCAGGAATATGGCTCCAACGAGAATCAGGCCCGCCACTCCCAAGACAATTACGAAGATTGCGCCAGCATGCCCATTCATATCAGACCTCCCATCGCATTCTGCATCCCCACAATTCCAGTCATCTGTCGCTTTGATGAACCTCACGGCGGAGGCGGTGTCAGTTCTTTTTTTAAAACAGACGGTGACTGGTTTTTCAGCTTGCAAAAATGAACCCCAACTTTGAGCACCAAATGCACGCCCGTGACATCGAAAGGTTATGTGTGAGGGCTCACTGAATCTTGATTGAGCGAGTCTCAGGGGAGGCCACCGTTTTTCGGCACCGTTCCTCCCCTACTCTACCTCTTCATGTCTGCGCCTTTCGCGCAACTCGGGCGGCGCAGACGTGCCGTTCTTTGGCATGTCTGCGCCCCTCTGGCGCCAAAGAGGCGCAAACATCCCGACCACAAGCGTCGGGACGTATGCGCCACCCGCAGGGAGCGATCGCCAATTGCCACGAAACGACCCCTCACCCGGCCCGCTCCGGCTGATGAAAACGCCGGCAGCGGTCCACCCTCTCCCCAAGGGAGAGGGCTGTCTCATCCCGTCACTGTCTAGCTTATCATTATAGGCTTGACTGCCTAGTCCGGAGTCTGCTAACCTGTAAGAGCTGTGAACGCGTGTCTCACCTTTTGTGGGGACGGCTCGCCTGCCGCCCCTGCCCCCCGAACTTTCCTGACGATGGAGAATACTATGTCTTTACGCAAAGCTACTTGTCTTACTCCCCGGCGGGTCAACGCCGCCCGGCACAATTCCGAGCGCTCGACCGGACCTCGCAGCGAGGCCGGAAAGCAGCGCATGAGAATGAATGCCTTGAAGCACGGCTGTGATGCGGCGGCCGAGAACGAGGCCGCCGTCATGCGGGCGCTGGGCGAAGATCCCGAGCGCTACGCCGCCCTGAAGCGCGAGCTTGCGACCGCTTACGGCCCCGGCGACGCGCTCTGGGACCGGCAGACCGAAGACCTGGCCAAGCTCTACTGGCGGCGCAACCGGATGGAGCGCATGGAGACGGGCCTGATGCGGCGCGCTCTCCAGGCGGTCGAGGAGCGCGAGCGCGCGCGCCGCAGCCAGATCGCCGCCGTCACGTTCGACGCCACGAATTTCGCCGCGACCGACCTTGCCGTGGGCG
>JBELAJ010000205.1:0-13153 GCA_049508935.1 Terriglobia bacterium
TACGACGATCCCGATCACATCGGCTGGTACCTTGCCTATAACGTGAGGCTCGGGACTTACGTTCACGTTATGTACCTGGGAGCGTAGGGGTAGGGCGTGCCCTACCCGGTCGCAAGAAAAGGGGACGGCAAGCCGTCCCCCTACTCGCAGCGCAGCGCAGCGGCGGGATCGAGCCGAGTCGCGCGGCGCGCGGGCAGGTAAACGGCGACTAAGGTTACTGCCAGAAAGAACATCGCCACCACTGCGTAGGTTGCGGGCGAGGCCACAGCTTCCGTGTCGGTCAGTGAGCGGATGGCTTTGTCGGCCGCAAAACCCAGGTAGAGACCTGCTGCCAGTCCTGCTATTACCCATAGACTTGTCGCCGCCAGAACCGTCTTCATAATTGCACCGCGACCGGCGCCCAGCGCCATGCGGATGGCAATTTCGCTGGTGCGCTGCGAGACCAGGAACGAAATCACGCTGTACAACCCTGCGGCGGCCATGGCCGCTGCCAGCAGAGCAAATACGCCAATCAAATACACGTCGAAGCGAGGTTCGACCACGGAATTCGCAATCAGCTCATTCATGGTCTCGACGCCGAAAACCGACTGATCGGGGTTTACCGAGGTAATCGCCGCTTTCACCTGCTTCAGCAGCAGCCCCGGCGGAATCACCGAACGCACCACCAGATACACATTGGGCCACGATATCTGCTGCGCCGAATAGTAACATTCCGGAAACGGCACGGTCTCGAGCCCACTCGTGCGCACGGTTCCGACCAGACCTACGATGGTGATCGGCCCAGTGTTGTCTGGAATCTGCTTGCCGACAATGTCCGGCCCCAGTCCAAAGTGGTGTGCGAATGCCTCATTGACGATCCCTACGGTGATAGTCGGTCCCGAGTCGCTGGTGCGAAACGTACGGCCTGCAAGCAGTGGAATGCCCATAGCGCGGAAATAGTCCGGGGTCGTCTGGTGGGACCAGGCCGTGGTGCCTGGGTCCGCCACACCGACAAGCTGCACCGGTCCGCCCCCGCGCGCGGGGCGCAACGGCGGGCCGGTGATCGTCGCTGCCGCTTCCACTCCCGGAATGGCCTCGATCTTGTCGACGTAGGACTGGAGCACCTTGCCGGCCTTCGGGTCCGGCTGCTCCAGCTTTCCGAAGGGCAGCTGAAGCCGCATCGCCAGGACATGTTCAGGATTAAAGCCCAGCGGAGCGGAAATCAGATTCAGCAGATTTTGCGTCACGAGACCTGCGCCGCACAGGAGGAAGACCGAAAGCGCCGCTTCGATGGCGATCATCGCGTGGCGCCAGCGGTTTCCTGCGCTCGAAGTGAAGTGCGCGCTCAGGCTCGGCCCGGGCGTCCAGCGGCTGCCCTTCAGTGCCGGGATGATGGCGAATACCAGCGCTGATAGGATGGAAACTCCAAGCGTGAATGCGACGGCGCGCGCATCCACGTGCGCGGAGGCGAGCAGCGGACTGCGCACCGGCAGTAAGTGAACCAGAACGTGCGCCAGCCAACCTGACAAGAGCAGGCCTGCAAGGCCACCGCAAAGCGCCAGCACCAGTCCTTCCAGCAGAAACTGCCGGATCAGCCGCAGGCGGCTGGCGCCCAACGCAGAACGCACCGCGATCTCGCGCCCGCGCCGCAGCGAGCGAGCCAGGAGCAGTTGTGCCGTGTTCGCACAGGAGATCAGCAGCAGTACCCCGACTCCTCCGAGAAGCAGCCAAAGCAGGGATCGCTGGTTTCCCACGATGGCGTTGCGCAGCGGAACGACGTCGAAGCCGAACATGACGGGGTCGTGAGGATGGCCCGGGTAGGGGGAGGTATTCTCCCGCGCCAGAACCAGCGCCGTGTCCCAGAGGTCAGACTTTGCCTGCTCCATCCTGACGCCCTCTCGCAGTCGGGCCAGCGCCCGAACCGGCACGCCCTGGCCGTTGGCGGCGCGCTCGAAGGGAAGGGAAGCCTCAATCGGGTAGGGGGCGTAGAGGTCGACCGGCTCCGTAGCGCCGAGCGTGGGATAATCAAAATGGAAACCAGGCGGGAGCACGCCCACCACTACAGCCGGTTGGCCATCAAGCCGTAGCGTGCGCCCCAGCACGTGCGGGTCCGAGCCCAGCCGCGAGCGCCAGAAGCGATCGGTGAGGATGACCACCGTCGGACGGCCCGGCTGGTTCTCGTCTGCGACGAAGGTCCGTCCCCGCGCGGTGTTCGCTCCCAAGAGCGGAAAGAACGACGCTGTCACGCGCGCCGCGAAGATTCGCGCGGGCTCGCCTGTGCCGCTCAGTTGCATGTCCCGATACTCGGCAAAGGCCATTCCTTCGAGAGTTAGGGTGTGCTTTTGAATCTCGAGAAACTCAGAGATTGTCGGGATCCAGCCGTCGTTCTCGATGATCGTAACCAATCGGCCCGCATCGCGAAACGGCAGGCGATCAAGGAAGGCGGCCTTCAGGAGGGTGAAGACCGCCGAGTTGCCGCCAATCCCCAGCGCTAGCACCAGCACAATCAGTGCGGAGACGCCTGGATCGCGCCGCATCAGCACCAGGCCGTGCCGCAGGTCTTGAAGAGAAGATGCCAGCCACTCGATCACACGCTCGTCGCGCATCTCCTCTTTGGTTACAAATATATTTCCCATGCGATGCCTCGCCTCCGCTACAGCTGATGAAGTGGGGCAGGCACCCCTGCCTGTCCTCGAGGCCGATAAGTTGATCCAAGAAGGACAGGCAGGAGTGCCTGTCCTACTGCGCCATCGACAATCATTCGTGCCGCAGCGCCACCAGGGGATCGACCTTCGTGGCGCGCCGGGCGGGAATGTAGCAAGCGAGCAGCGCCACGGCCAACATCAGTCCGCAAACACTGACGAGCGTGAGAGGGTCGGAAGAGGTCACGCCGACCAGCAGGCTCACCAGCAGGCGATTGATGGCAAGCGCTGCGAGCACTCCAACGCCAATCCCGGCTCCGACCAGGATCGCGGCTTGCCGAATGATGAGCGCCAGGACCCCCGCTGGCCGTGCGCCAAGCGCCATGCGAATGCCAATCTCGTGTTGGCGCTGGCTGGCGCCATAGGAAACCACGCCGTAGACCCCAACCACCGCCAGAATCAAGCCGAGAATGCCGAGAGATGCGGCAAAGCCTGCGCCCATCTTGAAGAGGAAGTAACCGTTGGCTCCGGCCACCTCCTGCTCCATGGTCATCACGTCGTAGATAGGCAGATTGGGTTCCAGTTCTCGCACCAGCGCTTCGACCGGAGCGCGCAGCAACTGGGGCGGCACCGAAGTGCGCAGTTGCAGAACGTGCGTCGCCTTGTAGTTCTGCGTCTGAGGCACATAGAAGAAATTGCCGGGCGCGTCAAGCAGGCCCTGCACCCTCGCATTCTTTACCACGCCGACCACCGTCACCGGCGAGTCTGCAGCGCTTTGCCGAGCCGAACCAAACGGCCCCTGCGCGCCTTTATAGCTGAAGCGCTGCCCGACTGCATCCTGGTGCGGCCAGAGTTGCTTGGCCATCGCTTCATTCACGACTGCTACCAGCGGGGAAGTGCTGGTGTCGCTTTCTGTGAAGGCGCGGCCTTCGAGAATTTTCATGCGCAGGGTGGTGAAATAATCCGGCGTCACGCAGTTGTAGCCGGCGCCAGGCGCACGCTTATCGGTTGATTCGCGTTCCTGCCCTTCAGGGTAGATAGCCGTGCCATCGCCGTAATAGCCCAGAGGAACCGAAAAGGCGAGACTGGCCGATCGAACGCCGGGAAGCGCTCTCACTCGCTGCAGTAACTCTCGGAAGAACGCCTCGGCCTGCGGTTGGTCGTAGCCTTGAAGGCTCGGGTCGAGGCTCATGTTGAGCACGTGATGCGGATCGTAACCCAGGTCGACGGCTTCGGCGTTTTTGAGACTGCGCGTGAAGAGGCCCGCGGCGACAAGCACGATCAACGATCCGGCCACCTGCGCCACGACTAATCCGTTTCGCAGCCAGTGGCGGCGCGTGCCGCCCACCAGCCCACGCCCCCCTTCGCGTAGCGTCTCGTTAAGGTTGGTGCGGGAGGCGCGCAGCGCCGGCGCCAAACCCGAGACGATTCCCGCCAGCAACGCCACGCCCGCGACGTACGCAAAGACGCGCCAGTCAAATGTGAAGCCAAGCCGCAGCGAGAAGTCGCCCAGCGGGCGCAACTTCTCGAGGCCTCGTATTACCCAATTGCCCACCAGCGCGCCGCCCGCCGCGCCCGCGACCGCAAGGACAAAGCTCTCCGTGAACATCTGTCTGATCAAACGAGCCCGTCCTGCACCCATCGCCGCCCGCAGCGCGATTTCCTTCTCGCGCGCCGCCGCTCGCGCCAGTTGCAGGTTCGCCACGTTGAAACACGCCACCAGCAGAACCAGCCCGACCATGATCAGAAAGATCGTGGTCACAAGCGGCATGTAACTCTCGACGGAAGGTTCGGGCCGGGCAAGGCGCTCCGGAACTACTCGCACGATCTGCCCCTTGTTGGTTTCAGGATAGGCTTTCGCCAGGCGCTGCGCGATGAGGTTGAGAGAGGCTTCCGCTTGCTTTGTGGTCATGCCGGGCTTCAAGGTGGCCAAGACCCGCAACTCGGTATCGCCACGGTCTCGATAGAACCCGGAATGCGTGGGCGTATCGTAAATCCCGATTGGGGCGTACGCATCCAGTTCGATGAGGTTGTAAGGTCCGTTGAATTCCTTCGACACTACGCCGATCACGGTCACCGCCTGCCCGTCCAAGGTGACGCTGCGCCCGACGATGCCAGGGTCGCCGCCGAAATGCCTCATCCAGTAGCTGTGACCAAGCACCACCACGGGTCCGGTTTTTGGTTCGTCGCCTTCGCCGGGAGCAATCAAGCGGCCGAGCGCCGGTTGAATGCCGAGCATGGAGAAGAAATTGCTCGGCACGTACGCCATGATGATGCGGTTAGCGTGCCCCTGGTAGCTGAGTCCTGAGACGCTGAGGTCGTAGAACGTCATGCCGGTGAAGACATCCGACTGACTGCGGAAATCCTGGTAATCCGCATAAGAGAGTTGGCCGGGATCGGCGTCGGCGTGATATTGCACCGCAACCACCGCCAACCGCTCGGCGTCCCTTACCGGCAGCGGGCGAAACATAAAGACATTGCCGAGGCTGAAAATCGCCGTGTTGGCGCCAATGCCGAGCGCCAGCGTGAGCACCGCCACCGCAGTAAAGCCGAGATCCTTGCGCAGCGTGCGCACGCCATAGCGAAAATCCTGCCAAAGCGTCTCCAGCGAATTCCATGTCCACATTTCTCTGCTCCTCTCTTGCGTAAGGGGCACGTTGCCGAACCGCCGCAACGCCGCATAGTAAGCTTCCTCCCGCGACATACCGGCTTCGAGGTTCTCGCGCTCTTCCATTTCGAGATGCGCGCGGATTTCTTCCTCGATATCATCCACCGGCTTCCGCCGGCGAAAAAAAGCGCCGAGTTTGGAAAGTGCTCGCCGCAAGCTCATGCGAAGTTCTCAGTCCTCAGTTCTCAGTTCTCAGTTTTCAGTCATCAGTCAGTTCCATTGCCGTTCTTACTGAGGACTGACTACTGACGACTGACGACTTCATTCGTGTCTCAGCGCCACCAGCGGATCGACTTTCGTCGCGCGGCGCGCGGGAATGTAACTCGCCAGGCCTGTGACCGCAGCGAGCAAGAGAATCGTTCCTGCGATCGTCAGAGGGTCGGCCGGTTTCAACCCGTAGAGGCGGCTCGAGATCATCCGCGCGGCGGCGATGGCGACGGGCAGCCCGAGGGCCACGCCTGCCAGAATCATTAACGCTGACTCCCGCAGGATTGTTCCCACGATCTGCGCGCGGTCAGCGCCCAGCGCCATGCGAATGCCGATTTCGCTTGTCCGGCGCGCCACGGAGTAGGCCATGACTCCGTACAGGCCGACGCAGGCGAGCGCGACTGCTAAGATCGCAAACAGGCTCGACAGCGTGGCCATCAGGCGTTCGTGGCCCAGAGAATTGTGCACATGCTCTTCGAGGGTCGTGAATCCTCCGATCCGCAGACCGGGGTCGACGGCCCGAATCTCGTTGCGGACTTGGGAGATTACCGCCGAGGGCTGGATCGAAGTTCGAACGCCAAAGGTCATCCCTTCCAGCGGAATCTGAAAGCAGTCAAGATAAGCCGTACGCGGAATCTGTTCGCGAAGTATTCCATACTTCGAGTCTTTCACCACTCCTACGATCTCGAACTGCGGCCCGTTCTTTCCTTCGCCATACCAGCCAAACTTCCTGCCAATTGGGTCGGCGTTCCCGAAGAAATAGCGAGCCATGGTTTGGTTGATGATGGCGACTTTCGGTGTGGCCTCCGTATCGCGCGGGCCAAAATCGCGGCCTAGCAGCAGCGGCGTGCGGAGTGTCTCGAAATACCGCGGACCCACGGCATTCAGGTTGACCGTGGTGTTCTCGTCCGGCCGCGGCGTGTAGCCCTCGACCGAAACCGCGTTGTCCCAGCCACCTCCGCCGGTGATCGGCGCCATCTGGGCGAGACTCGCAGAACTCACGCCGGGGATGGCATCCATATGCTGCACTATTTGCTTATAGAGCGCGATCACGGCCGGGCCCTTGTAGCCGCTCTTGGTGGGGTCGAGATCGAAGAGCAGCACCCCTTTGCGGTCGAAGCCTGGGTCGAGGCTCTCGAGTTTCTCGAGAGTCCTTACGAAGAGGCCTGCGCCAAACAGCAGCAAGAGCGAGAGCGCCACCTGCGAAACCACCAGGCCCTTTCCCAACCCCAGGCGGAAACGCCGCCCGCCCGCAGCGCCGGCGCTTTCTTTGAGGGCCGGCGTGAGATTCAGCCTGGTGCCGCGCAGGGCGGGCGCGAGTCCGAAAAGTACAGTCGCGAGCAGCGCAATTGCTCCCGTGAAGCCGAGAACACGCGGGTCAGGATGCACATCGAGAAATAGCGGATCTCGCCCGACGGACATCAGAGCGACGACGCCCGCGCTCGTCCAGTAAGCGCACGCGAGGCCCAGTGCGCCCGCTGCGATTGCGAGGACGACGCTTTCCGTCAGCAACTGGCGGATCAGGCGAAAACGGCCGGCGCCGATCGCCACGCGCACGGCAATCTCCTTTTGTCGAGCCATGGCGCGGCCCAGCAAGAGGTTGGCAACGTTGGCGCACGCGATCAACAGGACCAGTCCCACCATCGCCATCAGGATGTAGAGAGTCGCGGAGAATTGCTGTGGCAAGCCAAAGATAACGCCGCGCGCCGCCGAGGTGACCTCGAGCCGTGTAGAAAGGAAATCTTTGCGCTCCGCCGGCGACCAACCCTTCATGGGCAGGTCAGCTTGAACCTCGCGGTGAATTACGGCGAGGTCAGCTTGCGCTTGCTCTCGAGTCACACCGGGCTTGAGCCGCCCCATGATCCGCAACCAGTGATAGTCGGGCTGATCGAGCCACGATTTCTCCTCGTGAAAAGCCGACTCCATCGACATTGGAACGTAAATGTCCGGCGAGTATCCGACCTCCGGCCCCGAGAAGCCCACCGGCGTCACACCCACAATCGTCAACACGGTTCGGTTCAAGGTGACGCTGCTGCCCACAGTCGACGCGCTGAGTCCAAAGCGTCTTTTCCAATATCCGTAGCTAATGACGGCCACTGCGCTCGACGGCGGCGTCTTCTCGTCCTCGCTCGTGAAGGTGCGCCCGGCGCTCGCTCCCACTCCGAGGAGAGAGAAGAAATTGCCGGTGACAATTCGGCCCGCGACCGTTTCCGGCTGCCCGTCGATCGTGGCGTCCAATTGATTGAGCCAGCCGATGGCTGCCATATCTGAGCAGACGTGGTTTTCGTCGCGGAAGCGCTGGAAGCCCGGGTAGGAGAAACTTCCGACCCCATACGGACCCACCGTTACAAGTTGAATGAGCTCTTTCGGATTCCTTACCGGAAGCGGCCTGAGCAACACCGCGTTGATAAGGCTGAAAATAGCGGTGTTCGCGCCAATACCCAGGGCGAGCGTCAGGATGGCAACGGTCGTAAAGCCGGGACTGCGGCGCAGTTGCCGGATTCCGTAGCCGAGGTCCTGCCAGAGCGTCTCAATGGAACTCCATCCCCACATTTCCCTGCTCCTCTCTTGCGTCAGAGTCACGTTGCCGAAGCGGCGCAGCGCCGCATAGTGAGCTTCCTCAGGCGGCATGCCGGTTTCGAGGTTCTCCCGCTCTTCCATTTCGAGATGCGCGCGGATTTCTTCCTCGAGATCATCCGCCGGTTTCCTCCGGCGGAACAGCGCACCGAGTTTGGAAAGTGTCCGTCTTAAGCTCATACCGAGTTTTCAGTCGTCAGTTATCAGTTTTCAGTCACCCGTCAGTTCCAATGCCGTTCTTACTGTCAACTGACGACTGACAACTGACAACTGCCCTACTCGTACCTCAGCGCCACCATTGGATCCACCTTCGTGGCGCGCCGCGCGGGGATGTAGCTGGCTAGCAGAGCCACCCCGCCGAGCAACACCGCGACGGCGATGAAGGTCAGCGGGTCGGTGGGTTTGACGTCAAAGAGCAGGCTGGACAAGAAACGGGTCAATCCCAGCGCCGCCACAATCCCGACGGCAACTCCGGCCAAGGCCAGCTTGGAGGCATTCCCCAGCACCAGTCGCAGCACGTTGCCGCGCCTCGCTCCCAGCGCCATGCGAATTCCGATCTCGTTCGTACGGCGCGCCACAGCGCACGACATCACGCCGTAAAGGCCGATCGAGGCCAGCAGCAGTGCCAGCCCGCCGAAGCAACCCGCGAGGGTCGTAATCAAACGGTCGGTTCCCATCGAGCGGTCCACGAGCCCCGACATGGATTGAATTTCGATTTGGGGGAAGGACGAATTGGTTTCCTGCACGATCTTGCGCAGCGCCTTGCTGATGCTCTCCGCATTCGCGGCGGTGCGGATTTCGAAGAAGACCGCGGCTTCTTCCCACAGAGGAGTGAAGATGGATATGAAAAGCCGCGGGTCAACTTCCTCGCGCAGGCTGTGAAATCGGGCGTCCGCAACGATACCCACGATTTCGGTGTCCCCGGGATTACCCGGGAAGGTATCGCGCACGTGCTTTCCGATGGGGTTGGTGTTGGGAAAGTATTTCCGTGCAAATGCCATGTTGATGTCCGCGGCGCGCTGTCCGGCGACGGTGTCCTGAGGGCCGATCTCACGCCCGCGCAGCAGCGGAATTCCCACCGTGGAAAAGTAGCCGGATCCCACATGGTCCATGCTCGAGTGCAGTTCCTGCTCAGATTTAGCCGTGAAACCTTCGACGGCGATGGGATCGCCCGAATCCGAGCCTTCGAATAAACCGTTACTGGAAAGGGTTGCCGACCGCACGCCTGGAATGACCGAGAACTTGGCCAGAAGAGCCTGTTGCAGTTGAATAATGGCAGGCCCCTTGTAACCGGCCGGAGCGGCATCTAATCGAAACAGCAGCAGCTTGTCGCGGTTATAACCGAGGCTGACCTCGCTCAACCTTTCCAGACTGTGAACGAACAGTCCCGCTGCCACCAGGAGGATCATGGAGATGGCCACTTGCGCGATCACGAGAATCCTGCCCGTGGATAAGAACTGGTGCGATACCCCGCCGGTTCTCGCGCCGGGAGCGGAGTTCAACACCGGTGAAACCTCAAGGGAAGTGGATCGCAGGGCAGGTATTACTCCGAAAAGCAGCGTGGTGAGAAGCGCCACCAGCGCCGTGAAACCCAGCGCGCGCGTATCCACTCGCAAGCTGAGTTGAAACGCATCAGGGCCGAGGGAGTTTCCGACCACCACCCTCATCAGCAACCCATCGAGCCACCGAGCCAGCACAGTGCCCGTCGCCGCGCCCAGCATAGCCAGCAGCAGGCTCTCAAGCAGCAGTTGGCGGACCAGGCGAGAACGTCCGGCGCCCACCGCCTGACGCACGGCGAACTCCTTTTGTCGCGCCGCACCGCGCGCTAGCAGCAGGTTGGCCACATTGGCGCAGGCGATCAGGAGGACGAGGCCCACGATGCCCATCAACACCTTAAGCGGATTGCCAAATGTCTCGTGCAGGGTGGAAGCCCCACGGCTGCCAGGATGCACGTTGAGTTGCTGATCAAGATAGCCACGCCTCTGTTTCTCATCGCCCTGCGATCCCAGGGTGTTGAGCAACAGTCCCTTGAAGACGGCGTTTATAGCCGCTTTGGATTGCTGGAGGGTGACGCCAGGTTTCAAGCGCGCCATGGCTTGCAGCCAGATATATTGATTATCAAAAGGCCCTGCAGGCGCCAGCAGGTCGCGTCCCGGATAAACGGCGTCCTGCATCATCATCGGAATCCACACGTCGGGGGCCTCTCCGACCGTCGTGCCAAAAAATCCGGGTGCGGCAACCCCGATGATATTGAACGCCGTCTCGTGAATCCGAATGTCTTTCCCCAACACAGAAGGATCAAGGCCGAAGCGTTCTTTCCAGAACGGGTAGCTGATCACTGCAACCGGCGCAGCCCCGCGCGCTCGGTCAACTTCCTGTGTAAGAGTCCGCCCGGCCGCTGCCCTCACTCCCAGCACGGAAAAGTAGTTCCCGCTCACGAGTTGCACACGGGCCTCTTCCGGCACTTCAGCCGCGCCGGAGGATGAAGTTCCAATGCTCACTTGCAGTTTGGGCGCCTCGCTGTCAGTGGCGAAAACGCCGGAGAAGACATCATTGTGGTCGCGCAGGTATTGAAATTCCGTGAACGTCAGCAGCGAGCGGTCTCCGCCCTCCTGGCCGTAATCCCTCCCGTGCGCATCGGGATCCGTCAGCACGACAAGCCGGTCCGGCGCCTTCACCGGCAGGGTGCGGAGCAGCACGGCGTCGAGCACGTTGAAGATCGCGGAGTTGGCCCCAATTCCCAGCGCCAGCGTAATCACGGCGACGATCGTAAAGGCCGGACTCTTGATGAGCATCCGGATGCCATAACGAACGTCCTGCCAAAACGTCTCGAGCGAATTCCAGCTCCACATCTCCCTGCTCCTCTCCTGAGTCAAAGGCACATTTCCAAAACGGCGCAGCGCGGCATAGTAAGCTTCCTCGGCAGACATGCCCGCTTCGAGGTTTTCGCGCTCTTCCATTTCCAGATGAGCACGAATCTCTTCCTGGAGATCATCCAGCGGCTTCCGCCGCCGCAATAAAGCTCCAAATTTGGAAAGTCCGCGCCGCCAGGTCATGCTCAGTTCTCAGTTCTCAGTTTTCAGTCATCAGTCGTCGTGGAGCCGGCGTGATCCCCGCAGGGGATCGATTCAGTAGCCGGGGGCAACGCCCCCGGAAAACGTGCCCACGCAGTCAGACCCTGAAAGGGTCGATTCCGCTGGGCGTTTTGCCGGTCCCTCGTCCCGCGACCCAGACTGATACGACCCTTTCAGGGTCGGGGGATCAAGCTTTGCGCGTTCCGGGGGCGTTGCCCCCGGCTACTATCTTGTGCCCTCGCAGGGCGTGAAAACCTTCGTCGCGGTCCGACTGACAACTGACAACGGATAACTGACCGCTAGCCACTAGCCAGTGCTCTTGTCTTGACTCCAATCTCCTTTTGTAATACACTTTTGCCGTATGAGTCACACAATAAGCGTTCGTCTTACGCCGGAACTCGCCGAATGGCTCCAGGAGAAGAGCCGGCGGACGGGTTTGCCCGCCGGCCGGATCATCCGTCAGCAACTGGAGCGGGCGCGGTCCGAAGCTGGAAACCAGCGTTTCCTTCGCCACGCGGGAAAAATCAGCGGTCCTCACGATCTCTCCTCCCGGAAAGGATTTGCGCGTTCATGAAAGCCATTGCCGACACCGGCCTGATCGTGGCCTTTGGCAATCGCACCGACCGTTTTCATTCTTGGGCGGTGGAAATCGCCAGCAACCTAACGGAACCGCTGCTGACCTGCGAAGCGGTCTTGGCGGAAGCAGCGTTCCATCTCCGCTCGGTATCGTATGTGCTCTCCCTCGTCGAGGACGGAATGTTGCAAGTCGCGTTCGAGATGCCGAAGCATCAAAAGCGCCTGACGGAACTGGCGGAACGATTCCAAGACCGCCAGCCCGATCTGGCCGATCTGTGCCTCATCCGCAGGAGCGAGCTGTTTCCCCAGCACACTGTGATTACCGTGGACGAGGAAGATTTCCGTATCTATCGCCGGAACGGCCGTGAGACGATCCCCCTTCTGTGCCCGCCCAGGAGTTCACGACGGTAACCCTTTCATGACAATAACTGTGCCGAAGGCACCTTGGAGTGCGGTGCCTGCAGCGCCTGCCTTGCGTCTCTAGCGCATGAACCGAAGGCGGTAGCTGCTGCTACCGCACTCCAAGCCCGCAATCGACAATCGTCAATCGAAAATTGCCGATCATTCATGCCTCAGCGCCGCCATGGGATCGACCTTTGTTGCTCGGCGAGCGGGAACGTAGCTGGCCAGCAGCGCCGAGATGGAAAGCACCGCAGCCACCGCTGCTAACGTCGGCACGTCCCATGCCTGAGTGCCGAAGAGCAGCTTGCGCATTAGCGTTGCCGCAGCCACTGAGCAAATGAGGCCTACGGCGATGCCGGTGCCGGTCAACCAGGCCGCCTCCTTCAGGACGAGCTTATACACAGAGCTGCGCTCGGCACCCAGCGCCATGCGAATCCCGATCTCGCGGGTCCGCTGGCTCACTGAGTAGGCGATAACGCCGTAGAGCCCGACCACACCTAGCAGTAATGCCAACACGGCGAAGGCTCCCCCCAGCCAAGCTGAGGAACGGTGCAGGTAGGCGGTTTGGGAGTCGTTGGCTCTTTCGGTCATGGTCTGTTCACTGGCCGTTCCGATGCCGGGGTCTATCTGATGAATGGCGGCGACCAGCGTTCGAAGCATCGACGCCTCGTCCTGGGACGTCCGAGCGACGACAGCGAAAAAAGTGTCGGGGCTCTGGTTAAAGGGGACGTATTCGGCCGGCCAGACCTCTGAATCCAGCGAGCCCTCCCTGATATCGTCCACCACGCCGATGATTTCCTTGATGGACTTCGGCGACAGGTTGGTGTCGCCGATCTGCTTGCCAATCGGATCTTCGCCGGGGAGGTATTTTCTGGCCAGCGCCTGGTTTATGATGACGACGGAAGGCTTCGCGGCGTCCTCCGCGTCGGTAAAGAAACGGCCGCGCAACAACTTCGCCTGCAGTGTGGTGAAATAGGCGGAGCTCACATCCCGCTCGTCAACTTCATTGTGCTCTCCGTGGTACGGCC
>JBELAJ010000206.1:0-13010 GCA_049508935.1 Terriglobia bacterium
CGCGAATCGAAACTTCCGTCCAGGAGATCATCCAGGAGTCACCAACTCGCTCCGCCAACCCGGAAATCGCGCTGCCAGCGGGGATGACCAGGCCGGAGTTTGGGAATAGGTCGGTGGTTGTTCGCCCTCTGACGTCCATCCGCCGCAGGCCCGCAAACTGCGCGGACTTGATGGCCACGGGTATTGCCGTGCCTCGCGGAATGGTCAAAGGACTGCTCAGCGAAGCTGAAATGTCCCTTTGAAATTGATGGACCGGAACCGCCGGACCGGCCAGGATTGATCCGGGCCCTGAAGCCGGAACTCCGCGCGTCAGAGAGCCCAGTGGCAGGATCAGCTTTTCCTGCTGCGTCTTCTCGTCGCGATAGATCCTATAGGCGCCTTGCACCATTCCGACCAGAAGGAATTTCGAGGGGTCCGCCGAGGACCGTTCCAGAAACAACAGGTATCCTGTCTGAGCATGGAATTGAACGGTTCCGGCCACAAAAACCCGTGTCTTGCCGACCGTGCCGCCTGGCTGCTGGATGACGGGGAAGGACGGCGGATCACCTTTGTAGGTCTGGTCCAGGGCAAGTGTGGTGTAAGTGTAAATGCGAGTGTGCTGCGGGTTCCAGACCGTCTGCTGGCTGACCACGTGGGCGCGGACAATCTCCGTCGAGGCCTCGGCAAGCTGGTCCAGGCTCATCCTCACCAGTGTGGTGGCAGACGCCGGGATTGTCATAAAAAGGGCGGCGAGTACCACGAAGAGTGAACTCGACAAGATTCTACGCCTCGACGGGTCGAAAGTGGTGCGGGCGTCCCGCCCGCAGTCGCGCGCGCAACCTGCCCGCAGCCTCGCGGGAGCGGGACGCTCCCGCGACCGCGGGCGGGACGCCCGCGCCACATCGAGGATTGACAACGCCAAGATTTGTGGACGGATCTTCATTAGTTTTTATTGCCCCGAAGGAACAATGAGTAATCCGCCCACAAAGGCAGAGAGTTCGCCCGTGGCAGGATTCGAGACCATGATATTTCTTAACCCCGGCACGGCGGTGGCACTGACCGAAATGCTGAAAGTCACCGACGGCGTGCCATTGGTTGTTTGACCGAACTGTGACGCGGAAGGCTGTGTCACCGTCACATCCTTGGAGATTCCGCTGATCGAATACACAGTTCCCGCAACCACTCCATTCCCGACCAGAAAAATCGTCGCCGTGCTACCCTGGGTCACTTGCGCGCCGGTGGCTGAGGTCGAGCAGGTGCTGCCAACGCAGGTTCCCGCGCCGTAAATCGTCAGTGTGGGAGTTAATTGCGGCACCTGCACGTTAACGTTCATGATGGTTTGGCCCGAAGCCACCTGCACCGTATGCACGCCGGACGTCTGATTTACGATCGTCGCCATGGCAGAAGACGAACTGACGGCGTCGTACTGGCTCGTCGCTGTGATGGTGACTTGGGCTGGCGAAGGCACGCTGGCTGGCGCCCTGTAAAAACCGGAAGAGGATACAAACCCGACGGTGGCATTCCCGCCCACCACGCCGCCCGCACTCCACACCACCAGAGAATTTGGTGTCCCGGAAACAGTGACGCCAAATTGAAATGAGGACGACACGGGGATATATGCCGTCGCCGGGGTTACCGTGAGTACAATGCCCGCCGACGAGGGCGTTGAGGAGCACCCGGCGGCCATCAGGGATAGCCCAACAACGAGGCCCAGAAATGCTCTTGCAACAACATTGGCTCGACTCAACCGCCAAATTCCGCTCATAATTCCTTTGCCAGATTGCTGGTACGCTTCGACCGTCACCTGTCAGTAGTTAGTCGTCAGTTTTCGACGCTTGGTTGTAAGTTGAAAACCAAAATAATCTCGTCCGTTGTAAGTCTATCATTGGATCATTGCGGCGAGAAGCCGGATCCGCTGGGGGCGGACCCGCCTGGGGACGAAAAGCCACCTTGATTTTGCCCCGGTGTAGAATTTGGCTGGCCGAAACCACTCGGCTGATTTCCCTGCCCAAAGCCATTGGTCTGGTTTCCCTGACCGAAGCCGCTGGGCTGGTTTCCCTGGCCGAAGCCGCCTGGCTGGTTTCCCTGACCGGGCTGTGCGCCTAAACCTGCTGGGAGCCCAGAGATCGAGGTAGCAATGCCGAGCGCCCCGAGATCTATCCCGACAAACTCCCACTCGTCATAGTGCGTCTTCTTGTTCCAAGTGCTGATCGATTGCTTGTGACTCGTGCTGGCCACTCCGACGATAAAGGTTCCGCCACCTTGGGGGGTTCCCGAAGAGAAACCGGAGTTCTGCTGGGTGCCGGGAGTGGCCCCGCCGAAATTCGAATCGGAAGAGAAGCCGCCGCTTGACGAGCCAAATCCGCTGCTACCGGTGGCCTGCTGTCCAAAGCCGCTTCCGCCGGTGCTCTGCGGGCCAAAGCTGCTCCCGCCGCCCTGCGCGCCAAAACCGCTGTTCCCGGCATCCGCTTGGCCGAAGGAGCTTCCTCCCGTACTTTGCTGGCCGAATGAGCTGCCTTGCTGGCCGAATGAGCTATTCCCCGTACCCTGCTGGCCAAAACCACTCATGCCCGAGGCAGTTGGCGTCCCGAACCCGGCTGCACCTGGATTCATGCCCGACTGCCCCATCGTTCCCGGTGGAGGGCCTTGCGTCTTCGAGTCCAGCAGAACTCCTTGGGCGTTGGCGTGGATGTACCGCCACTTGCCGCCCGGAGTCATCGGGTCCACGTATTCCTTACGCAGGAAGCGGAAGCCGTTCGTCAGTTTTGTCAAATCCTCGATACTGTTTGGGTATCGTTGGAACTTCTGGTGGAAGCTCGCGATGGCGCGCGCGTACTGGATGCCGCGGAACTTGAGTTCCGCTTCGCGTTCACGCTGGCCTTCCTGATAAATGTTCGGCAGCACCGCCGTCAGTCCGATCAATAGGACTGCGGCCGCCACCATCACAATCAGCAGCGCGAACCCGGTCGAGCTACTGCGGGACGGGCAAATCAACGGTTTGATGGATCGCGGCATCTTCAACGGTAACCACCGTAGGATTTATCTTGATAACCTTGTATCGGGACCCCACTGGATCACCCGCATGGACCACCAGTACCTGGTCATCCGGGGATGAAGTCTCGCAGCTTGCAGCACAGAGTTCGACCATGGCTTCACCGGCTGCCCCCGTCCCCTCAGTGTAACCCATGACCTTCAAATTCAACGGAGGTGGAGGCGGGGCCGGGGGCGGCGCGACCGCCACGCCAGGGGCTTGGACCCGCGACGGGGCTGCGACGGCCACAAATGTGAAGGGATCGCGAGGCAACTCCGGCAAGGGACGGTCTTCGTACTTCTTTAGTAAGTCCACTTTGACGATTGAATTGTAAACGGACAGGTCATCCGGCAGCCTCGGCTTCACGGGTTGCTTCACAACCACCGCGCCAGTCCCTGCCGGGGCGCCCGGGCCGGCGTGTGGGCGAGCCCTCACTGCGGGATGACTCACCGTTGCCCGCATGTGGTTATACTGGTCCACGAGGTGCACAATCAGTAGAAGCGAGAGCACGCCCAGAATGCCGATGCCCCACTTCTCCATTTGTCCACTTAGCTTCATGGTATCCGAATGTAGCGCCGACCTTCAGGTCGGCACGTGCCGGCCTAAAGGCCGGCCCTACGAACAGTACTTCATGGTGTAAAGTACATATCCACCACCAGCCGCAATTGCTGGGGGGTATCCTCACCCTCCGTCATACTAAAACTCCTAATCACCAGCAAATCGCTCGCGGTTTCCAGTCCGTGCGCGAACTTCAGCAACTGCGGAAACGACCCCTCGGCATTAATCGCAGCGCCGAGAGGCAGCAAGGGTCCCGCAGCCTTATCATTGCGCTTGAATTCGACCTTGCCGAGTTCCGCCCCGGACTGTTGCGCCACAAGACGCAGGAGCTTAAAGGCCTGCGAGTAAGCCGTGCGGCGGTGTAAAGTGTGATCCTCGATGAGCGCCGCCAGATTTCTGGCAGTCTCCGGCAAACCTGCTTTGTACTTCGTGAGGCGCTCGATCCGCGCCTCGCCGTCAAAAATGTGCTGGCGTAAGGCAGCGAACTGCTCCAACTCTGAAGAAAGCTGCGACTGGGTTTGCCGGTAGACGACGAAATAGAGCAGGACGTTAAGCAGCACCAGGGAAATGCCGGCGATCTGGAAAACGCGAGTTACAATCTGGTGACGATTCCTGCGCAATTATTCCCCCGACGATTCGCTCTCGCCCACCACGTAGTGCGCGGTGCAGGCGATATTCTCGAGTTCGGTATCGGCGCCGGTCTCCTCGAGCCCCCCGTTCATTATTGCCACATCCTTAAAGCGCGGGGAGTCCTCGAGGTTACTTAGAAACCGCTCGATGGCTTCAGCATTCTTACTGGTTATCACGAAGCGCAGGGCCAGTTCGTGGCCGTCCGGCGCCATGGCCAGAGCGCTGAGCCGCACGTCATCCGGAATGAGCTCAGTAATGTCTTCAACCAAGCTGGTTAGTGATACCTGTTTTGCTTCAATCAGGGCGTTGACGAGCTGCACGTCGTTCAGGACACGGCGATTCGCGGGTTCTTCCAGCGTTCTGCGCAGAGCCATTTCCTGGGCGCGCAATCCATTATCCCGGTCCTGGTACCGGACGACTGAGGCGTGCACCACTTGGTACTGGCGATAGGAGCGGAGCGAGAACAAGATGATCAGAACCAACCCTGCGATGCCCAGCACCGTGGCCGGGATCGACCACAGCAGCCCATAGCGCTCCCGGGCGCTGGGGGGGATGGCAAGATTCAGGGCAACTCTCATAAGCCTAAGGGAAGTAGGGGCGGTTCGCGAACCGCCCCTACTAGTTCTGATTCTCCAAAAGTCCGGCAAACGTCAGGCCGAAATTCTCCAGAATCTCCTTCTCGGCGGGCGGAAGTTCTCCCGTGCGTGACGCCGGGCTACTCAGGAGTTGAACGCGCCGGCCCGTCGCTTTTCCGATTTCATTGTCCAGCGACGAACTTGCCGGCGGCCGGACATAGATGTACAGGTCTTCGATCTCGCTCTTAAGGTGGTCCCGGCAGGCGGCAACCACGCGCGCGAACTCGCTGACCACTTCGTCAGCTCCGACCGCCGTGACTCGCTCGAGCTGGCGATTGCGCCAGAAACTGATACCGTCCCCCACCACTACGACCGAGGTCACAGAACCCGAACAGACATGCACCAGAACCTGGCTGCCTTGATATCCCGCCGGGAGCAAGGGGAGAAGCGCCGCCGTGGCGGGGAGGACCAGCGCGGGTCCGGCCCCCAAATCCTCGAAGGCCGCTTCATATTCCGCGACGACGGAATTGCGCACCGCCATCGCCAGCACCTCAACGGACTGTTCATTCCTGGAGAGCAACTGGTAGCTGACCCTGGCCTCCTCGGCCGGAAACGGCAGGATGCTTCCCATCTTCCAACGGACCAAAGCCTCGGCTTCCTCCCGGCGGTTCGAAAGGGTCTCAAAACGCAGGATGGCCACGCGCACCGAAGGATCCGGCAAAAGAACGCCCAGCCGGTCGTTGCGGTCTCCAACCGTTTCCAGGACTTCACGGATGGCCCGGCGCACTACCTCCGCCTTAGCCAGGTTAGGCCGGGCGGCAAGAGGATCCAGGGCTCCAGGCTCAATCTGCCGGACGGCAATCCGGCGAACCTGCCGCGATTTTCTGTCTAACCTCGCGCCGGCAACGAACCCCGGCTGCAAATCGAGCACGACAGAGGGCAACAGGAACGATCCGGTTCTTCCCCCCGCCTTGGGCAACAGCCTGGATTTTATAGTATCCCAATTCATCGCATCTCGCGTGGCGCGGGGTTCCAGCCCGCGTGCGGGAGCGGGACGCTCCCACCACCGCGGGCGAGACGCCCGCGCCACATTTACTCCACAAAGGTGACCTTGTTGATCTCCTTAAACGTAGTGATTCCGGCACGGACCTTCTCGAGCGCCGACTCCCGCAGTGAAACCATCCCTTCTTCCCGCGCCACCCGCCGAATCTCAGAACTCGGCTTCTTCTCGAGAATAAGCTCGCGCACGCGGTCCGAGAGGGATAACAACTCACCTATGGCCGTTCGTCCGTGATACCCGGTTTGGTTGCACGCCTGGCAACCCACGCTCTCGTACATGCTCGTGCCGAGCCAAGCCTCGGGTTTCTGGCCGGACTCATCAAACAGCTCGCGCGATATTTCCGTGGGGCGTTTGCACTGCTCGCACAGCGTCCTCACCAGCCGCTGAGCCAGGATGCAATTGAGCGCCGAGACGAAGTTATAAGCCTCGACGCCCATATTCAGGAAGCGGCCGAGCACGTCAACGACGTTGTTCGCATGCACAGTGGTGAAAACCAGGTGGCCGGTCAATGCCGATTGGATGGCAATCTGCGCGGTCTCGTTGTCGCGAATCTCGCCCACCATGATCTTGTCCGGATCATGGCGCAGGATCGACCGCAGGCCGCGAGCGAAAGTCAGACCGCGCTTTTCATTCACGGGAATCTGGGTCACGCCGCGAAGCTGATACTCGACCGGGTCTTCGATCGTAATGATCTTGTCTTCGTCGCTTTTGATCTCCGAAAGCGCGGCATAAAGCGTTGTGGTCTTGCCGCTTCCCGTCGGTCCCGTCACCAAAACCATGCCGTAAGGCTCGCGGATGAATTTTCGCAGCCGCCGGATTTCGCGATCCGCCAACCCCAGGACTTCCAACCGCAACTGGCGGAACTTCTCCGAGAGGGATTCTTTATCCAAAATGCGCAGCACCGCATCTTCGCCGTGGATCGAAGGCATGATGGACACTCGAAAATCGATCGGACGGCCGCGATAACGCACCCGAAAACGGCCGTCCTGAGGGACCCGGCGTTCGGCGATGTCCAGTTCCGACATCACTTTGATGCGCGTGATGAGGTTGGACTGGAACTCTCGCGCCAGCGGCGCCATGGCCTGCTGAAGCGCCCCATCGACTCTGAACTTCACCACTAGCGAGTTGTCGCGGCTTTCGATATGGATATCGCTGGCGCGCCGCTCCAACCCGGCAAAAATGATAGAATCCACCAGCCGGATCATAGGGCTGACTTCCCGCTCCTCGACCAAGTTCTCGAGTGAAAGGCCCTGGCCGGCCTCCTCCTCGCTGATGACGTCCAGCCGGAACTCCTCCGTCGCCTCGTCCAAAACCCGTTGCGAAGGCTCTGTTTTTTTCAGGAAATCGCGCACCTGGCTGGGAGGAGCAACGCGAATAATCAATTGCCGGTCGAGCTTCATTTCCAGTTCATCCAGCCGCGACAAGTCCGTGGGGTCGCCCACCACAATCACCAACTGGTGGTCGTGGGCCTCGAGCGGCAAAAACTGGTAATGGAGCATCATGTCCAGCGGGATGGTGCGAAGCAGGTCCCCGTCCGGACGGCAGTCCCGCAAGTCCACAAACTCAAAATGGTAGCGGGCCGCCAATTGGCGTACTTGGTCGAATTCGGCGATTAGCTCCGGAGTGGATTGATCCAACTATAACCTCCAAAATGCCTACGTAGGGGCACGCCATGGCGTGCCCCTACCTCTAGTGAATCTGCGCGGCCATGGAAAACAGTGGCAAGTAGAACGCAATCAATACGAGCGCCACCACCACCGCCATGCAAGCGATCATAATCGGGTCGACCAGGGACACCAGAGTGGCCAGATCGACGCTAACGTCTTCCTCAAAAAACTCCGCCAGGGCCTCCAGCATGCTCGGCATGGCCCCTGTAGATTCCCCCACTTCAATCATATCCAGGGCCAGAGGTGGGAATAAACCGCAGGGCCGCAGGCAGGCGCTCAGCGCGCGCCCGGCCGAAACCTCCTTGACGGCCGCTCCAATCGCATCCGCTATCAAGGGGCTGGACACTGATTCTCGCGCGTTCTCAAGGGCCGTAATGATCGGGATTCCGCCCTGGAGCAAGGTTGCAAGCGTGCGCGCAAACTCCGCCACGGAGAATTTCAGCAGCAATTTGCCCAGCTTAGGCATTGCGAACTTTGTCCGTTCCCATGCCAGGCGCACCCGCCGCGAGCGCAGCACGCCGCGCGTCGACATCACCGCCGCGACGATCCCCACTAAAATGACAATCGCGTACCGCTTCAGCGCCAATGAAAAAGAGATAAAGAAAAGCGTCAAGGGCGGCAACTCGACTTCAAGTTCGGCATAGAGGCTGGCGAACCGCGGAACCACGAAAGTGACTACGAAAGAAATCAGGCCCACCAGAAAGGTCATCAGAAACGCGGGATAAATCAGCGCCGATAAGAACTTCTTGCGAAAGGAGCGCGAAGTCTTTTGATAAGTCAGGTAGTGAGCAAGGACGCGGTCCAGGCTGCCGCTGCGCTCTCCGGCGCGAAGCGTCGCGCTGTACATCTTGGGAAACTGGCCCACACTCTCGAATGCCTCGGAAAGCAGCGCCCCGGCCCGGACTTTCTCCTGCACTTTGATTATGGCCCCTCGCAGCGCTTCGCTCTGGGCTTGACCAGCCAGCAATTCAAGTGATTTTTGCAGCGGTAGACCGGATTTCGAGAGGGTCAGGAATTGCTGATTGAAGACCAGGAATTCGTCAGCCTTGATGCGGCCTTTGCGTCGCGGAGCCCAGTGGGCCGCAAGTAGGTCTTTCGACCGAACCGAGAAGACGTAGAAGCCTTCGTTCTTCAGCCGGTGACGAAGTTCCACCTCCGAGGCAGCCTGCTCCGTCTGGACGAAGACCTTGCCTGTTTCCGTTCCGAGTTTGCAGACGAATTCCATTTAGTCGAGAGTCGAAAGTCGAGAGTCGAGAGCGAGAACATCTTCATCGTTGAGGGTCGAGAGCAGACCCCACCTCGGACTTTCGACTCTCGACTCTTGACTCTCGACTTTGGACTGCCTTACCAACTGCTATACGCCGTCCCATCCAGCGCAGTCCCGTCCGACCCGCTGTGCACATTCACGATTCCGGTGGCAGTCTGGCTAGAACTCGTTGGAACCTCCTCGGAATCCGTCTGCCAGGTCTCACTCGAGCCGGTGAAGGGATCCACGGGAACCCCACCCCGCAGGTAACCGGCATCCACCAGATCGCTCAAAGAGGTGGGCGGCTTTTGCTTGTCCAGAGTGTATTCGTCGACGAGTTTCCGGAGCGTGTACAGGTCATCTTTCAAGACTGCTTCTCGCGCGTGCACGATGGCCGAAGTAAAAATGGGAATGGACATGGTTGCGAGGATCAGGAGAATAAACAGGACCACCATCAGCTCGATAAGTGAAAAGCCCCGCCGGCGCTCACAATTTGGAATTTGAGAGCTCGGGCTCGCGAGTTCACGACCTGAAACTTGAAATCTCTCACTCGAGCGTTCGCAATTTGAAATTCGAAATCTCAGACTTGAAATTCGTCTCCCAATCACTCTGCTCCGCCTCCCCTATCAATCACTCTGCTCCGTCCCTGTATCAATCACCGTGCTCCATCCCCCTATCAATCACGGTGCTCCTTCCCGTATCAATCACGATGCTCCGCCCCCTCTATCAACTCTACGCGCGCTCACTCCCTCGTCTACCAATCGCTGTATTTCGTCCCATCCAGAGCGATCCCGTCACTCTTGGAAAAAACATCAAAAACGTTCTGGCCGCCCCAACTCCGCGAATCGGGATCATCCTGCATGGAGCGCATTCCCCAATCGGCTGACTCGGTCATGGGGTCGACGGGTATCTTGCGAAGAAACTTGTACTTCGCCGTAGCTGATCCCTTCAGCTCGACACCGTCAACCAGTGTCTGGAGGTCCGGAGGATATCCAAAGGTGTCGGCTTTAACCGGAATCATCTGGTGGTCGGCGAAGTCCTTGTAGTGATCGATGACCTCGCGCATTTCCCGCAGGTCCCTCCTCAGTTCCACCTCCTTGGTTCGTTGGATCTGTATGCGGGCCAAGGGAAGAGCGACAGTGGTCAGGAGCATGAGGATCGCAATCGACGCCATCAGCTCGACAAAGGTAAAACCTGTCATCCTGAGCCGATATCGTCGTACAGACCACCCACAGAGATGAAAACAATAAACGCCGTCGTCCCCGAGCAAGCGCGGACCCATCTCCAATGGATTCACGCGTTCGCGGGAATGACGCGGCTTTCGACGAACTGAAGCGGAAGATCCCTGTAGGTGATTGCGACCGATCATAAACTCTTGCGCCCTCATTACGGTTCACCCGGTACTGGCTGCCCAGGGATTTCAGGTCCAGGAATTGGTCGTGCACCCGTCGGCAAGGGTGCGCCAGTCAAGGTCGTTTTGGCTTGATCCGTCAAGAAAGGCTCAGGCAGGCGGACGACGCGGGGCGTTAACATAATCAGGACCTCTTCGTCATTGCGTTCAGTATGCGTCGTGGAAAAGAAGTACTTCAACACCGGAACGTCGCCGAGGCCCGGGACGCCCCCCACAATATTCGTCAGGGTGGACTGAATTAAACCACCAAGCACGCTGGTTTCACCCTCCTTCAGACGAATGTCGTGCTCAATCTTCCGCTCGCCAAACGTAGGCTCACTCACTCCTCCGACCGTAACATCCGCGCCCACGGAGGAAATCTCGATCGAAGCGTGGATCGCCACTTCGCCGTCGGGAAGCAGGTGCGGGGTAAGCTCCAGGATCACGCCCACGTCCTGGAATTGAAACTGTGTGCTGGCCAGCAAGCCAACCCCGGTGGTCGTCGAACTGGCGCCCAGGGAGGGGAGAAAACTGCCCGTGGCGTACGGAACTCTCTCACCAATCTTGAGCTTGGCCACTAGGCCGTCGGTGGCACGGATCTGGGGGTTCTGGAGAATATGAGTGCGGTTGTCGTTCAATATCGCGTTGGCCGCAATACTGGGCACAACGAGAGAGAAGTCATTGAGGCCTACGTGGAGACCCGTCGTAGTCGCTATGGTGGTCCCGCTTGACGAGGTTGTAGTTGGAGGAGTGAATCCCGCTCCAGCCTGGATTCCAGGCGTTACGGTACCTGAGGATGAAACCGTGGCAGGATACAGTCCCAGGTCTGTAGCCCGATCGCGGTCGGCCTCCACCACCGCCACCTCCATCACGATCTCGGCTTTACCACGATCCAGCTCGTGCACGAGCTGTTCGGCCGCCGCGATGTTCTCAGGGTTGTCGCGAATGATGATGGCATTGGAATCCGGGTTGTCGATGATGTTTCGCAGCCCCAGAACCTGCTTCAAAGCGGTGGCGATGGCCGTGCGGTCCGCGTTCGCCAACGGGTTGGTGAGATAGATCGTCTTGAGTTCCTCGACATCGTAATCACGGCGGTTCGTCGCGTCATTCGGAACTATCAGAATCGTATTGGAAGTAATCGGCCTCCAAAACGAATGTGTTTGCAGGGCCACAATGTTTAGCGCCTCTTCGATCGTCACGTCGGAAAGGTCAACGGAGAATTGGGGAGTGGGGCGAAAGGTGGAAGTGAAGGCGACATTCAGGCCAGCAAGCTTGCCCAGGGCGTCAAAGACTTTGCGGCTGTCGGCAGTGATGCGGAAGTGGGCCAGGCGCTCCTTGGGGAAAGGCTTCAACTTGATCTCCGCGGGATTCTCCGCTTCCTGGGTGGACTTCAGAGCTTCCTTGAGCGCCGATTCGCGGGCCTTCCGGGCAGCCGCCTGGGATGCCAACACCTTGGCCAGTTCGGTAGCCGCTGCTTCATTGGTGGGATCGATGCTTACGGCCTTCTGGAATTCGGCCGCCGCTTCGTCCGTTTTCCCCTCCTTCAACAAGCGCTCCCCTTGTCTGAAGTGCAGTGCCGCAGCTTGAGCGCGAACCAGCCTGGTGTGAATGATAATCTTGGCATTCTCCGGCTGCTCCCGGCCCGCCTTCTCGTAATCAACCAAAGCGGTATCCCAATCTTTGCGAAGTTCCGCTCTCTGCGCTTCCCGGAATTCCACATTGCCGGCGGCGCACCCCATCAGCCCTGTTAAGACGAAACCTGAAGCGACGATGCGCACGATGCGCAGTTCCTTAGTCATCATTGCCACTCCCAAAGTCCGCGACCAGTCATGAACACACGACATTATGAATGACGGCAGGCAATAAAACAAGCGTGCGACAGTGTGGTTATTATCCGGACACTATCGGGAAGTTAGACGCACGCGGAGTCGAAATGGGTTAGCTGCTCCGAGAAATTTCTTCGGGCCGTCAGGTGACACAATGCCCGAAAATGAGAGCCGCCCTTCCGCTTTTGAGTCAGTTTTCGTTCCGGGTGAAGCGGGGAATCTGGCTCCGGGGCCCTCATTCGGCGAGATGCCTCGCTTTACTCGGAAGGTCGGAGTTTGCTCAGCAAAGTGGAACGAAGCAATTCCGCCAGAGCTAACCCATCAGTGTTCTCGACAATTCTCGCAGTACCCGCCGGCTTCCACGCGAACAACCTTGATATTGAACCGGCGCCGGCGTTCGATCTGCCCCTTAAGCTTCTCGAAAAGTGAGCTTTCAAACTCCTGGATGCGGCCGCATTTAAGGCAGGCCAGATGAACATGATCACGGCTCGCCTTGGCCTCGTAATAGTGCTTTCCGCCCCTCAAGTGCATCAGGTCTAGCTCGTCCACCAATCCGTGTTTCTTCAACATGGCCAGGGTCCGGTAAACCGTGACCTTATTCAGCGTGGGATCTTGACCCCTGGCACGCTCCCAAAGAGCCACGGCATCCAAATGGCTCTCGGCGCCCTGGATGATCTGGATTAAGAGACGCCGTTGGTGCGTCATCCGCAAGCCGCGCGAGACTAACTCCTGCTCAAGAGATATCGTTGGTATTCCCGACCTTGTGAGTAGAGACGATGTCTCCCGCCGAGCGTCCTTCGATTCAACCGACATGAACTCTGACCACCTCTGGTAGCCAAGACCGTCAATAGAACAGTTTCGCCCTTGGCAGATCACCTGTCAAGCGTCCCTTTGTTTTCAAAGACATTCCCGGTTCGTTCGTGGGGTTCTAAAGATTGCGTCTTTGCTCCCGAAAAAGCAAAGCCCCCGCCACTTCTGACGGGGGCTTCTGAGTTACAGCCTGATTTCTTAACCAAATCGAAAAACGAGCAAAGGCTACTGAGAGGGG
>JBELAJ010000207.1:0-13007 GCA_049508935.1 Terriglobia bacterium
TGCTGCCCGCAGTTGCCTCGACCGGCTCTCCAACCGCCTCACCAAGATCGCCGCCGAAGCGCGCAAACTCCGCACATCCTGAGAACGGGCAGAGATTGGCCGGTTATGTCGCCCAGCGTTTATTAACCACCGACGACCCTACACGCCGGGCACTTGGACATATAACGGCCATAACCGGCATTGGACAAATCAGCCCAAGGGTTCAAGATCATATGAGCTGGGAATCGCCGCGGCATTGTTGGGATTGGACAAGGCCTTTGGATATTCCAGTGGCTGGGCGCGGTATGTTCTGACGGCGACTAACCTTCACAAAACCCTGGAAGAATTCCGCATGGAGTGGGCCGACCTGATGGCGAAAGCGGGGGCATCTCTAACCAATGCGAATGCCACGCCCCTGATCGAGCGCGCCACAAAGTTCCGTAGCGACGTCGAAGGGCTGGTGCTGCAGGAAACTAAAGATTGGGTGAGCGAGTTTCAGAACGGCATGGTCCAGATGGAAAAGGACGTTGCTGCGCAACTCGCTTCTCTAAAAACGCACGTCGACAAAACGATTCAAGCCAGGCAGGCGGCCGAGCAGCCTGGCGCCATTCGACTCCAGATTCAAAATGCGGCCAAGGCAGATCCCCCGACCCCGATCAGCGTGCTTCTGACGGACGCCAAAGATGAAACGACCCAGGAGAAGACCACAGGAGCAACATGGACAAAGCTTAACGTCCTTCCCGGACAATACAAGATCAAGATCCAGGCAACGGTGAACGGGCAAAGCGCTGAAGACCAGAAGGTGGCTTTGGTAGAACCGGGAAAAGTTGCAGAGGTGCAATTGACGCTCTGAAATCGGCGGTAGCCAGCAGTCCTCGGTGCAAATGCTGCACCTAGTCCGTATTAGGTCCGAACTCCAGATTGGGTGTGTGGAAATTGGCACCTCGGACGCGCAGTTCGTGGACGACAATGCATCATATTGTGTTCTGCCAGATCGGTTTTCTTTTATCGCCCAATTTTCACTGATTGGTGTCGGGAAGAGCCGAAGTATCCAAACGTCGCCTTACGAGTTACTTGGGGATTTATCGACAGCGATCTGATCTCCCTCTTAGCGTGTCCAAATTTTGAGTTAAGCTGACAATTCGGGAGTTGGCCGGTTGGCCGAAGAATCGCCTATCGTTAGGCCCGAGAAAAGGTATAATCGACCGCATGCTTCGCAACGCCTTCTTCCCAATCGCTCTATTGTTTTTCTCACATTGCGTGGCGGCGCCTCCAAACGCCGAGGTGCAAGACGGCCCGAGGCCAACCCCGAAAGTTGTGACGCAAGATACGGTGGTCACGTCTCTCGCTGGCGCTACCTTTACGCTGCCCGCCGGCTGGTTCATGACAACTGAAGTCTCTTCAAACACACTGCAGCCTCCCGAGCCGGACACTCGCCTTGTTTTGCTAGAGGAGCGGGCGCCCGACGCCGCAACGGCGGTAGCCAACGCCTGGAAGTCGTACCGGCCTAACTGGAACAGACCGCTGAAAGTGGCCATGGATCTACCCGCGCGCGAGGGCTGGAGCGCTCGTAAACAATTCATCTATGAAACATCGCCCAATGAGAAGGCGGTTGTAGTGGCCGTTGCTTTGCGGACGGGCGACATCTGGACTGTGCTGCTCGCCGATGGAACGGAGCCTACGTTTGATAAGCGCGGAGCACAAATCGATCTCATCGTCGAGAGCCTACGTCCAGCGGGCTACCATCGCGAGTCTTTTGCCGGTAGGAAGGCGCTCCCGCTTACTCCGGAGCGCATTGAGATACTCAAGACCTTCGTTGAGAATTCGGTGAAGAGCCTTGGTATCCCCGGCGCTTCCATGGCACTCATCGAAGGCGGTCGGGTTGTCTACGAAGGGGGATTCGGCGTCCGTAAGCTCGGGGACGCTAGGCCCGTCGACGAGCACACACTGTTCATGGTGGCATCCAACACCAAAGGGATGACGACACTCTTGCTGGCCAGGCTGGTTGACGAGCACAAGTTGAACTGGGACGAATCGGTGACGCAAGCGTATCCAGGTTTCCGGCTCGGCAATGCCGACACAACTAGGCAGGTAGAGATCAAACAGCTGATTTGCGCGTGCACAGGCATGCCGCGACAGGATTTTGAGTGGTTGTTCCAATTCAAGAGCTACACGCCTGAATCCACGTTCACGCTGCTCAGTCATATGCTGCCCACGAGCCGCTTTGGCGAGGTGTTTCAATACAGCAACCTGATGGCGTCAGCAGCCGGGTATATAGGCGCACATCTGTATGACCCGGCGCTTGAACTCGGACCGGCTTACGACAAAGCGATGAAGGAGGAGATCTTCGGTCCGCTCGGAATGACGGAGAGTACGTTTGATATGGAGCGTGCGCAGCACGGCAACTTCGCCAGCCCGCATGGAGACGATATCGAACAGCATCCCGCCATAGCCCTCATGGACACCAACTACTCGATTGTTCCATTCCGTCCCGCAGGCGGTCTCTGGAGCTCGGCTCATGACATGACACACTACGCGCTCCTTGAGCTCTCGCGTGGCAAGCTCCCGAGTGGCGAGCAGTTCGTCTCCGAGGAGAACCTGCTTATGCGTCGCAGGCCGCAGATTTCAACCGGCGAGGACGAAACCTACGGAATGGGTCTGGAGGTTTTCAGCCGTTGGGGGATTCCGATCGTGCACCACGGCGGCAGCATGTTCGGGTATAAATCGGACTGGATGGTCATTCCGGATGCCGGTGTGGGCGCGGTACTGTTAACCAATGCCGACAATGGGGGCATGTTGCTGGGTCCGTTCCGACGTCGTTTGGTGGAAGTTCTTTACGAGGGAAAGCCCGAAGCGGTAGGCGACCTGGACAGCGCGGCACAGAATTATCACGCTTACATGTCAAAGGAACGGCAGCGTCTGATGGTTCCCGCGAGCGCGGCCGAATTGGCGAAGTTGGCGGCTCACTACACCAGCGAGGCGTTGGGTGCTATTACGGTAGAGCATCAGGGTGCCAATACGGTTTTTCGCTTTGACGGCTGGCAGAGTACTGTGGCTTCCCGTAAGAATGACGACGGCACTGTCTCTTTCGTCACCATCGACCCAACCCGCGATGGTCTCGCGTTCGTCAGAGCCGAGCGCAGCGGTAAGCGCAGTCTCGTTGTTCGTGATGCCCAGCACGAGTACGTCTTCACCGAAACAGACTGATTCGGTGCACGCCGGTGCATCCAGTGCCACTTGGGTTCAGCAGCGCGTGGGGAGAACAGTCGCAAGGCTACTGCCGGCTAGGTACAGCATGACGGAAACCCGGAAGTTGCACCCCGCAGCGCGAGCGCTGGCGCATGGCCCAGACCGGAAAACGATAGCTGGCGAGAACAGCCCAAGTATCCAATAAGGGATTGCGAGTCACTTGGGGATTTCCAGTACTTCCGGCTCGAAGATGCGCAGGATTACTGAAAGTACACGCGCTTCTGGGCTTCAATAACGGTCGGTCACGTCGGATCCCCGGTCTGGATTCGAGATTTTGAGAGCACATCCCGCACAGTTGCCCAACGAACATTAGGGTAACGATCATTGTCGAGCCGTTGCAGCTTTGCCCGGCCGTCGAACATGTTACGCATGTACTGCATGCCCTGCCATGCCGGGTAAAGTTCCTTCTTTCCGGGAGCGACCGCGCGGGCGATTTTGATAAGCGTCCCGAGCATTCCTAGGCCTGCCACGCGGAACAGGCGGAACTCCCTTCCCGTCACCTCGCCCACGACTGCCGCCAGTTCCCGGGCGCTCAGTTGATCGCCAGCAATGCGTAGGAACCGAGGGGTGGTCGGGTCAAGGGCCGCACTCGCCGTGAACGCGGCCGTGTCGTCTATCGTCGTAAAGTCCATGCGCTGGTCAGCGTCTCCCCAATAGAGGACTCGCTTCCGTTTGAAGAGAATGAGCGGCATCTGGCCGGTCAGCATATCGGCAAACGCACCGTTGAAGATCGTGGTCGCTCGAATCGAAGTCTTATCGATGCGCTGGTGGAATTCCCGGCGAAGATCGAGATTGCGATTCTCACCGGCGGGTAACTTGGTGAAATCGATCGAATAGTCGGACGGAATGAAACGTGGCACGCCAGCCTTGACCGCAGCGTCGAGCAGAAGCGTTTGGATTTCCACGATCACCTCGCGTAGTCCGGCCAGCGCCGACACTACGCAGGACGCACCTGAAAATGCTGGCGCCACCTGGGAAGCGTTGCGGAAATCGACACTGACAATCGTTACGCCGCGGTTCCGCAGTCGTTCAAGCTTATCATCCGTCGTCCCGCGGCGAACGAGGGCTCGTACGCTGACTCCCCGTTCGCGCAAAGCTCTCGCGATGTGTCCGCCGAGATTACCGGTAGCTCCCGCCACAACGACGGTTGCGTCATTCATGGTTCCATGTCGGAAAGAACGGCGTTCATGCAAAGTGAGCAGACCCGACCGGTGCTTGCCTACGGCTCAATTTTCGTCCCGAGGACTTTCAGGAAAGCTGCCAGCCAGGCGGGATGAGCCGGCCACGCGGGGGCTGTGACCAAGCCGCCATCCACGTAGGTCTGGTCCACAGGAATGTCCACGTATTTACCGCCCGCTGTTACGACGTCCGGCGAGACGGCGGGGTAGCAACTGCAACTCTTCCCACCCAGGACGTTCGCCGCGGCGAGGATCTGGGCGCCATGGCAGATCGAGGCGATGGGTTTGTTGGCTTGGCAGAAATGGCGAACGATCTCGATGATCTGAGGATTGAGGCGCAGATACTCCGGCGCACGACCGCCGGGAATTACCAGTGCATCGTAGTTCTCGGCTTGGACGTCCGCGAAGCTGGCATTCAGCGTGAAATTGTGCCCGCGTTTCTCGCTGTAGGTCTGGTCACCTTCGAAGTCGTGGATGGCGGTTCGCACCGTCTCACCGGACTTCTTCCCGGGGCAGACGGCATGAACCGTGTGCCCGACCATGAGCAGCGCCTGAAATGGCACCATGACCTCATAGTCTTCGACGTAGTCTCCCACCAGCATCAGAATTCTCTTTGTAGCCATATCAAACCTCCTCTCCGGCCGTTCGCGCCAAACCCGAACTGCATTTGCGGACGAGGAAATCATACACCACTGCCGTAGCGGGTAGCACAACGAGCACCCTCCCGTCTCGTATCGGGTTCACAAAGTGCCAGCTTGAGATCACAGGCGGGTTTCGTACCCGCAGCTTGGAGAGGGTACTCCTCATGCTGTTTAACATTAGGGGATTTCCCAATAGTTACCCAAATTGCGCCCCTTTGGTGTCCATAAAGCCCGTTTCAGCACTAACGTTTCATCGTTCCTAATTCGGCTAGATAGGGAGTTGATCTGCTCTCTATACCTACCCTCCGTAAGCGATAAGCCAACACTCTTCTTCCCCCGCCGCCGACATTTTGAAATGATCGTGTGCAGGTTGTTCCGAAATGCGGGTCTTCATCAGTTACGGTCATGACGAGCATGCCGGGTTGGCGGTGTGCATAAAGCGCGACCTTGAGTCTCGTGGACACGAGGTGTGGTTCGATCTTGAGTGCCTGAAATCCGGCGCCGATCGGGAGCGTTATATCGAGGACGTGCGCGTCTGGGTGTCTGCCTCACAAGGCGAAGGCCGGATCATTCTCTTTATAACTCCACATTCTGTTTGCCGGCCGCTCGGTTATTGCCTGAACTGGCGCGCGCTTTAGAGTGCAATCTGACTACCTATTCGTCTTATCGCTTGATCCTCCGAGCCTCCTCATCCCAATTCGCCACCGTTTGCTGGAAGTATGCAAAGTTGGCCAGATGACAGCCCAGGGCGGCGTTGTTCCCGAAGACTTCGTTCTCCACCGGCGGCTTCCGCGTCCTTACCGAGTTGAAGAAGTTGGCGACGTGATCAGGAACATCACTGTATCCGGGTGGCGGCAGAAAACTCTCCGCCTCTTGCTCGACCCCCGACTGCAACAGCCCCGGCAGCGGATGCTCCTCTCGGAATTTCCTGAAATATTCCTCTCGCATCGCCTTCGGCCAGCCGAAAACGGAGTAACTCTCCGGAGTCGGCCGCGTGTCTTGGGGAGTAAAGGTTAGTACCGGGCTCCTCAGTCCACTCACCGCGCCGAAGCCAAAGGCAGGCATTGATACGATGTCGCGTATCTCCAGCGTGCCCTCGGTGCCGAAGAACGCTAGATACTCTCCGCTCTCATTGTTCTGGTTACAGCGCAAACTGACCCGAAAATCCGGATACTCGAACAGGGTCACCAGGAGGTCGGGAAACTCCCGCGTCTCTTTCCAGCGGAACACGTCGCCGGTGGATTGGGCGCGCCGGGGGGGAGCACTGGTCCCCGTAACATAGTGAATACCCGACAGCATGTGCACTAAGAGGTCCCCCGCCAAGCCCAGGCCGTAGTCTGCAAAACGGCGCCAGGAGGTATAGCGCACCGGGTCGAAGGGTCTCTTGGGAGCGTCGCCCAAGAAGCGCTCCCAATCGATGGTTTCCTCGCTGGCGTCAGGTGGAATAGGAACGACCCAGGCGCCGCCCGGCGTATTGCGGTCCCAGTGGGCCTCAATCATAGTCACTTGGCCGAGCCTGCCGGAGCCGTAAATCTCCTTGGCTTTGGCGTAAATGACGGAACTTAGACGCTGGCTTCCCACCTGTACGATGCGCTGGTACTTCTGGGCAGCCTCTACCATGGCAAAGCCGTCTTCCACACTGTGGGACATGGGCTTCTCGCAATAGACGTCTTTGCCCGCTTCACAGGCAGCCACGGCGATCGGGCGATGCTGGTGGTCAGGGGCTGCGATGATCAGCGCGTCGATGTCCTTGCGGTCCAATATCTCCTGATAGCTGCGCGTGAATGGAACCTCCTTGCCACCCAAGGCTTCGCGCGTGGAGATGCGCCGAGTGTCGTACACATCACACGTAGCAACACATTCAACTCCCGGCACCAGCCGGGTGGCTTGGAGTACCTCGCAGCCACGTACACCCGTCCCGATGCTTGCGAATCGCACCGTGTCAGAAGGCGGCACGGCACCCGGCGATGCCCACAGCCTCGCCGGCTCCAGAGTGGCAACCTTTCCGGAGACGCCGATTGCTGCCGTACCCGCACCGAGCCGCATGAAGTCCCGCCGATTAATTCGATGGAGTGGCATAGGCATATAACCTCCTTACAAAACCCAGAAACAGATGTTAAGGGCTTCCAACAAAGCGTCTCAGTTTGCCAGAATTGAGGGGGGAGTAAAAGGCTTAAAAGGTCATGGGATCGGGAAGGTACATTGTATGCCCGCTGTGGAGTTGCAGTGCGTGAGCGAGAAGAGGAGGGGAGAGACCGCTGCCTTAGTAGAGAGGACCAAGACAGCGGGCGCGGCTAAAATCGCCGGCCCATGTCGGCTCCCGACTCCTATTTCGACGTAGTTCGTCAAATGAAGATCGCTTTTGATTATCGCCTTGACCCACACGTTGGCATGGGACCACTCAACGATGTGACTGAAGAGAGAGCGGATCAGCCGCGATTCGCCTACCATCGCCATCGCTAACCCGCGGGTAAACACCCCGTATTTACCGATAGCTGTCGAGAACAGCCCAAGTATCCAATAAAGGTTTGCGAGTTATTTGGGGATTCACCATCAGCAATCTCAAGTACTAGCGCACCTTCGAGAATGCTCCTGTTCGGCAATGGCGAGTACTTGAAGCCGGTTTGAATCCGACGGAAGCTTCTGAGCAAGCGTTTTTGCCCTCTCAAGGGCGGACTTGAGCTGCGCACACTCCGTCGTAGGGAGCGCTCGCACTGCTTCGAGAAGCGCGTGGGCTGCTTGGTACCCAACAAAAGGCTTCTCCACTTCAGGATTGTCCAAACGTTCGGCGAGCCAGTTCAGGTGGCGGGCGTCAGGGAACATTTGCAGTATTGCGATGGCGGCGAGGCGCGCTCCGGGCGAAGGATTCTTCTGGAGTTCGACCAACATCCCTCGCACACCTGCCGCAATGGCCTTCATCCGAGAAAAAACCGCTGTCATGTGGCGAGTGCGAGCACCGCCCCCCTGCTCTGTGCGACGAATCTCCTCGTATTCCGCGGCAAGGCTCAGCACCCCTGTCCGGACGGCGCTATCAACAATTGCGGGCCGCTCCATTACGGCCGCAGTTGCGGGACTTCGTGATTCCTCTTGCAAGATATCGCGGATGGCACGCAGCAGTCCCCCTCGCACGTGCTCGGCGAACTCAGCATGTGAGGGATAGGTCCATGTGAAACCGATCTTAGACAATTCATCCCGGAACGCGACGACTTCTTTCAACTGCTCCAGCTCCGCCACGTCCGGGATTGGGATGGGCTGCTCACAGAAATAAAACATAATGCGGGGTAGGTGACCATGGCTACGCTTTTCACATGCGCGCCGAAATTCCTCGATGGTTCCGCTGGGACTCTTTGCCGTTTTTGTGCCGACCCGCCTCCACATCACCCCAATGAATATGTCGTAGTCGATGGGGATCTGCCGGTTGATCACTTCCTGGGCTTGGCCAATATCGGGATAAGTGTGAGTTTCGTACCGCACAAGCTCGAGACTCAAGCCGGTGTCAGGTGCGAGAAACGCGAGAATATCGTTTATGTCGCGTATTAAGTGCGCCAGTGCTTCCCGCTCCTCGGCTACATCACTCGGAGAAGCAAGGAATACTCTGAGGACTCGCGGTTCTGCGGAGTTATCTGGCATGGATCAATCACCTTGGGCACGTCAAAGAGATTACCACTCTTTGGCGCGCGATTCCTATTGATAACAGCCCTTCCCACCACTTAAGCCGGATCGGAAACTAAACGCCGTTCAGCCTGCGAACCCCTTATACCCAACTATCACGGCGCGGAGAGAGGTAACCACTTTAGGGCTCGCCACGAATGGGATTGAGCATTTGTGAGAATCCATGGGTATTTCGCGCGTTTTCCAAGTTATTCCGAGTCCCGGGTTATTCCGAGTGCGCGTGGCGCGTGGTCTTGAACGCTGATTCCCATGCGTGTTGAACTCGGAATAATCGGAGACACGCCAATGGCTTGACCGTCTGACTGGTGGACTCGATTCACCCGGCGACTGCTCGGGTTCCTCCCTGAAGACGAAAACTCTCACTCAGCTAGTGAAGTTTGAGGAAGGTGAATTTGCCCTGGCGCGAAAGCGACATCCAAGAAATTGAGAACGGAACGATTGCCAATTCAGCCGTTTCCCCTTTCATTCGACGACTTTACATGAGATGGTCCGTGCACCAAAGGCGCCTAACTCATAGTGAAGAAAAGGAGACGGGACGACCGGCGGCACCCTAAAGACAGCGAGAGCCATCATGCGTTCCCTTGCCTTCAAAAGACCGTGGAACGTTCCCCCGACTTGCGGGCTGTTCTTTATAAGGTAGCTCAGCCACAGCGTTTCCGTTCCCCCGATACCGAAAGCTGCTACCAGGCGTGGCCCATGTGGACGCACGGACCCGGTCGATAGCATGTATCCCACGGTATCGCCCTCACCACAATTAACCGATGCCTTTGCTACACGGGCACCCCGAGATTGCTCGAAAACGACTTCGCGCAGGTCCTCACAGCCTGCCGGTAGTTCAACAGTCTCACTCAGAATGATGCGTCCGCGGTGACACGTTGCGAGGAAGTGCAACTGGAGCTCTTCGAATATGACTTCCTCGAGCGCATTGTGGCTTCGCAGAATGTATCGCTTCGAAACTGGCTCGCCTTCCTCGAAATCATTCAAGGGAGGCCGCGTAGCAAGCAACAGTAGGTCCGAAGAACCGATAGGTACATCAACACTCTGGATGGTTCTGAGCCCGTCAGCCACTGTTTCTGGCAGGTTTAAAATGGGGCCCTCGTATTTGTAGCCCATATCTCCTAGCACCGAAATCAGTAACCCACTAGCTAAGCCGTCTCGAATCTTATGTAGTTGAGACTCCATCGGCCTCGTTCCGATTTGCCAGTGGTAAGCACCTCTCGGCCCCTGCGTAAGATCAAGGTTGAGATCCCTCGGGGACTGGTAGTACGTGAGAAGGAAGAACTTCCGGTCTGAGTTCATGGGAATTCCCTTTTTTGCTTCATGGGGTGCTCTTCGGCCGCCCGGACCGTCGAATTGTGTCACAAATCGCAAATGGTCATACCCTAAATTAAATTCCAAGTTGCGGCCGCACCCCTGAGGGAGCGGCCCCAAAGGAGAACTTCCCATGCTTATCCTGGTGGAAAAACGCGAAGGCAAATTGTACAGCGCAGGACTCGCCGATGCTCGTGCCGCTCACCGTAATGAGTGGCAGCACACGACTGTTTTAGGTATTCCAACGCTCGCCGGAACTTCGCCCGCGGATCTATTGCTCTACCGTCGTGGTGAACGGCGTAAGGCCTGCCCCAACAAGTTGGACTTCGGTGGTAGCGGCCATGTCGAATTCAGCTTTGACCAGGACGTTGGGCTATTCGACTTGGAAACCGTAATCTTAAGAAACGCCATCAAAGAAGCTCAAGAGGAACTGCGGTCCGACCAGCCTTTTGATTTCGGCCCTAAGGACTTTCATCGGTTCGGTGAGCTAGGCGAATGGGATTACAAAGGCCCTGGAAACCGGGAATTGTCGACGCTCCATTTTATCCGGCTTCCAAACGACCGCAATTGGTTGGTTGGGGATTCCAATCAGGAATTCGTCGAGCCAGTTCGATTCACACTAGGTCAACTGATGCAGCGTTTTCGTAGTGCTCCTGACGATTTTGCGGACGGTGCCGGACGCATTTTGTCCAAGCTCTCTAACGATTCTGGACTGCTGTCCCGTTTTGAAAACCAACTCGCCAAAGTGGCCACCTAGTCGGACCGAAAACACGATGTCACGCTTGGCCGCCCGTAACCGCCAGCCGCTTGGCTAAACAAAACGGGCGGCCTATAGCGTGTTTAAATTCGATTAATGCAGTGGAGTGACAACAACTTGCAAAAGGGGGGGATCAAGATGGAACGACGACTTCTTCGACCGTTCGGAGAGCAAGGGGTCGATTGTGAAACTGAACCGGTTGCGCGGCTCCAAGCCGAAAGTGAGTTTACTAACCCAATAGACTGGGTCATCTACCAAGCAAAAGTGTTCTACGAGGGTTTCGGAAATGTCGAAGCCGCGATCACGATCCTCGAACAGGAACACGGGCGGTGCCCCGAAGATGTTGACCTGAAGTTCTGCCTAGCCGAATGCTACTCACGTACAGCCGACCGACTGGAGCGAGCGGTCGAACTCTGTTCGACCGCTCTGCTAATCGATGCTACCTCGGATTACGGATACACCATTAAAGCGCGTGCCGAATTGGCCCTAGGACGTCCCATCGAATGCTATATATCAGCCATGGAAGCGTTAAAGCGGAACTCGGGAAACTTCGAAGCAGCAATCTATCTTGGCAACATTGGCTTCGCGATCGCTCTCGTGGAGCGAAACACCGATGAGATGCAGATGTCGATTCAAAACTTAAAGCTGACGCAGGAACTATTTCCTGCGTCCCGCATGGTGCGATCTCTCATTCACCAAAACGAAATGAGGCTCGGCGAGTTCCTCGATACCAGCACTGAATCAACTGAGCCCTAGCGCCTAAATTGGTTCCTATTCCGAATGTGAGAATCCCGAAAAAGGTCTGTTGTTGATCGACATCGGAAGTCAGAGAGGCGTCACGGGATCATCCGGGATATGGGCGGCGAACGGGCTTGAAAGCTGATTCTCATGGGAGTCGGAGACGGAATAATCAGAGCCCGGCTAGGAACCGTAGCAGTTCATCTTCGGGCTGAAAGCGATGCAATTGGCCTTGTGCGGGTGCCAGTTTTTCCAAAGCCTTTTGCTTGGAGGCGAGATCCGCCTCCACGTATCCATGGGTCGTCTCAATACTCTCGTGTCCAAGCCACAAGGCGATGGTGGCGATATCGACACCCGATTGGAGCAGGTGCATGGCGGTCGCGTGCCGGACCACATGCGGAGTAACCCGTTTGGTGAGGAGACTCGGGCAATCGGTACTGGCACGCTGGACCGCCAGCTGAAGGAGATGATTGAGGCCGTCCGCCGACAGTACCGTCCGTCGGATGGTGGGAAAAGCCAACGAGTCGTTCGTCGCTTCCAGTTCATGGAACCAGCGTTGCAGGACCCGTGCCGTCTGAGGCCACAGAGGAACGGTCCGTTCCTTGCGTCCCTTACCATGCAGTTGAACGTAAGTATTCGATCCGAACGTGACCTGCCCACACCGCATGTTGAGGACTTCCGAGGCTCGAGCGCCGCTGTTATACATTGCCAGAAGCAAGGCATGGTCACGGCGCCCGAGCCAACCAGCGGGATCGGGCGCCGCCAGTACGGCGTCCATCTCGACCCGGGTGAGATAAGTGATCAAACGATGGTCCGTGCGTTTCGTGGGGATAGCCAGGACGCGATTCACGAGACCGAGGCTGGCGGGGTCGCGAACGGCTACGATTCGAAAGAAAGATCGGATGGCGGCGAGGCGGGCATTCCGGGAACGGATCTGGTTGTGCCGCCCAGATTCGAGATGATCCAGGAAGGCCAAGATGGCCGGCGCGTCCAGGTCAGCGAGGGTCAGGGCGGTAGGGGCATGCCCAGTACGCGATTGTAGGAAGCTAAACAGCAGGCGGAAGGTATCGCGATACGCAAGAACGGTCTTGGCGCTTGAGCGCCGGTGCTCGCAAAGATGTTGGGTGAAGAAATATTGAATAAGCGAGGAAAGGCTGGGAGAAGTGTTCACGGCTCACCTCCCTCACTGTCAGGAGCGGTAAAGTGCTGGGCGGCTCCCCGGAGTAATTCCGGCGTCGCGGTCAAATACCAGTAAGTGTCACGTACATCGCCATGCCCCAGGTACGTGGCTAAGTGCGCCAAGCGGGTCCGGACGTCAACCCCTTCCTCGTGCCAACGAGTCAGGCGTGTCACGGCAAAGCTGTGACGAAGCGAATGGAGAGTGGGCCGGCTGCAGCCGTCTCGTTCGGCAAGGCCGAGTTGGAGAAGCAGCCGTTGCAGGCTGCTCCGCAAGGTTTCGTACCGGAGGCGCCGGCCGTCGTC
>JBELAJ010000208.1:0-12989 GCA_049508935.1 Terriglobia bacterium
CACTCCAAGCCTCACCTAACCAAAAGCGATGTAAGGCTTAGAGTACCATAAGAACCTTCTCGCCCGCATTGAAAGGGCCTCGGGACCCCTTTTTAAACAGCAGAATGCGCCGAATCCGAGTAAGACTCAGGTTCGATTCGTGGTCATCGGTGGTGCAGCGGCATCAGCTCACGGCCTTCCCCATCTCACGTACGACCTCGACATTTGCTACGATCGAGGCCGCGATAATATCGAGCATCTCGCAAACGCCTTGGAGCCCTTCCATCCGCGGCTGCGCGGTGTCGGGAACCATCTGCCTTTCCGGCTTGATTCCGCAACTATCGCCAACGGGATGAATTTCACCCTAAGCACCGACCTCGGGGACATCGACCTGCTCGGTGAGGTCACCGGAATTGGAGGATACAAAGAAGCAAAGGCAATTTCAGTGAGCCTCGTGCTCTTCGGGCTGGAATGCTCGGTTCTTTCGCTCGACGGTCTAATCAAATCTAAGAGGGCAACAAGCCGTCCCAAGGACCTGCTTACGCTGCCGGAGATTGAAGCATTGCGGGAGATCGGAGATCAAGGCAAACTCGAATCACGGCTTGCGGAAACACAAAGCAACGATCGCGCTGCAGTCAAGCGAGTCGAACCGGATTCGAGCGATTAAGACCGTGGAAGCGATTCGATGACTACGGCAGTCCCGTAGCAGAGGACTTCTGTCGCGGACTCTCGTCCTACCACCTCGGAGGCGTCGTAGTGGAGGCCGACGACGGCGTTGGCGCCTACCTCCATGGCATGCTCGATCATCAAATCGTAGGCTTGCTGGCGAGCTTGCTCGCACATCTCGGTGTAGGCGCCGATACGGCCCCCGATAATGCTCTTCAGCCCGCCCAGGATGCCCTGCGCTATGGTAGGCGCGCGCACGATGATGCCGCGCACAACTCCCTTGTATTCTCTGATGCGGTAACCGTCAATGTTCAGGGTTGTGGTGACGGGGATACTCATTGCACGCTCCTCAAACGTAGTCGATTCTAACAGAACTAAGGCTGGGTCGCGGAGTAAGAAATCGCTCTTGCGTTTGAAGAAGCTGAATTCCCGTTTTCGCGGGAATGAAGCTGCGTCAGTGGAGGGGCGCGCGGTGCGAGGATTTAACGACCATTGACTTTCGACTCTCGACTTTCGACTCCTTGACTGCTCGACTTCTCACAGCGTCGCCGCGGTTTTTTCTTTCAATGCCTTGATGCGGTCGCGGAGTTGAGCGGCCTTCTCAAACTCAAACTGCTTGGCGGCCTCCCGCATTTGCTTCTCAAGACTCTTGGTGAGTTCTTCGAGTTGGTCTGGGGTAACGGGTTCCTCCGGCACGTCGACAGGCACCTCCACATAGTCTGCCGCCACGATGGCGGCCAACACCATATCAACGGGTCGGACGATACTCTCCGGCGTGATGCCATTATCCTCGTTATAGCGAGTTTGTTTGGCGCGCCGGCGATTGGTTTCAGCGATCGCGTTAGTCATTGACACCGTCATACGGTCGGCATAGAGAATGGCCTTCCCGTGCAAGTTCCGCGCCGCGCGCCCCATGGTCTGGATCAGCGCTCCCGCCGAGCGCAAGAAGCCTTCCTTGTCGGCGTCGAGAATGGCGACCAGCGAGACTTCCGGCAGGTCAAGCCCTTCGCGAAGCAGGTTAATGCCGATCAGCACGTCGAACTCGCCGCGTCGCAGGTCGCGCAGGATCTTCACGCGCTCGAGAGTTTCGATCTCGGAGTGCAGGTAGCGGCAGCGCACACCGACTTCGGCGTAATACTCCGCTAAGTCCTCGGCCATGCGTTTGGTGAGCGTGGTCACCAGAACTCGTTCGTTGGCCGCGGTCCGGCTTCGAATGTCCGCCAGCAAGTCTTCAATCTGGTGGCGAGTGGGGCGGACTTCCACCTCGGGGTCGATGAGTCCTGTGGGGCGGATGATTTGCTCCACGACTTCGCCGCCGGATTTCGTGAGCTCGTAAGGGCCTGGAGTGGCGGAGACGTAAATCAACTGCCCCACGCGATGCTCGAACTCCTCGAAGGAGAGGGGGCGGTTGTCCAGCGCGGAAGGCAGGCGAAATCCGTAGTCTACAAGCGTCTGCTTGCGGGAGCGGTCGCCGTGGTACATGCCGCGCAATTGCGGCACTGTCTGGTGGCTTTCGTCGATGAAGATCAGGGCGTCTTGCGGCAGATAGTCGAGCAAGGTGGGCGGAGGCTCGCCCGGCAGGCGGCCGGAAAGGTGGCGCGAGTAATTCTCAATGCCGTGGCAGTAGCCGATCTCCTTCATCATCTCGAGGTCGAACATGGTGCGCTGCTGGACGCGCTGGGCTTCCACCAGTTTGCCTTGCTTCTCGAGTTCGCCCCGCCACCATTCGAGTTCGCTGAGAATGCGATCGACCGCCTCCTCTTTCCTTTCGGCAGGCAACACGTAGTGCGTACGGGGGTAGATCGGCAGGCGGGAATAGGTCTGCTTCACCTGCCCGAACAGCGGGTCAATCTGGGCCAGGGTCTCCACCTGGTCGCCCCACATTTCGATCCGGTAGGCAACGTCCTCATAAGTGGGAAAAACTTCAATCACGTCGCCGCGCACGCGGATAGCGCCGCGCCGGAACTCCGCGTCGTTGCGTTCGTACTGGATTTCGACCAGCCGCCGAAGGATGTCCCTCCGCGCGATCTTCTGGCCCTTTTCCAGCAGCAAGACCATTCCGTAATATGCTTCCGGCGACCCCAGGCCGTAAATGCAACTGACGCTGGCCACGATCACGCAATCGCGCCGCTCGAAGAGCGAGCGAGTCGCGGACATGCGCAGCTTGTCCAGTTCGTCGTTGATGGTCGCCTCCTTCTCGATGTAAATGTCGCTGGCGGGAATGTAGGCTTCCGGCTGATAGTAATCATAGTAGCTAACGAAGTACTCGACGGCGTTGCGTGGAAAGAAGGACCGGAATTCGTGGTAAAGCTGCGCGGCAAGGGTCTTGTTGTGGGCCAGTATCAGTGTGGGCCGGTTCACCGCCTCAATCACTTTGGCAACTGTAAAGGTTTTGCCGGAACCTGTGACCCCTAGCAAAACTTGATGCGGCTTGCCTTCTTCGACTCCCCGCAGAAGTTCCTGAATGGCCGTCACCTGGTCGCCGCGAGGCTGGTAGTCGCTGGAGAGGTTGAAATTCATGGAGCCCGAATCGCGTCCCATTGCGATGCAATTATATCAGTTGATATGTTACCATGTTCGTTCTTGCAGCATTCCAAACGAATTGTGAGGCAGGGTCAATGGGTCAAGTCACGTGGGGAAGAGCATCTTGGATGACAGCGGGGGCCATGATCGCGGCGCTCGCTGTGAGTGTTGTGTCTGGCCGAGCAGCGGGCGGCCAAGCGCCGGCCGGGTCAACTCCGAGCCCTGCTCCCGCCGCCGCACCAGCCTCGCCTGATAAGGTGGTGTTGAAGGTCGGCGATCAGTCGATAACTGAAGGGCAAATTGAAAAAGCCATCCACTCACTTCCTCCGCAGGCTCAAAATTCTGTGGCCCGGCAAGGGAAGAAGCCGTTCGGAGATGAATACGTTTTGATGCTGGTTCTCTCCCAGGAAGCCCTCAGCAATCATCTTGACGAGTCTCCCGACTATAAGGAGACGCTCGCCTTGACTCGCCTCAAGATCCTGGCGCAGCAGGAGTACCAGCAAATCGTGCAGCGGGCGGTCGTGACGCCTGAAGAGACGAGCAAGTATTTTGCCGCGCATCAAAATGAGTTCGAGGAACTTCAGGTGCTCCAAATCACAGTTCGCAAGAAACCGGACGGATCCAAGGAAGGGACTCCGGGGTTTTCGCCGGACGAAGCCAAGACCCGCGCGGAAGAGATTCGCCAGGCTTTCATCGCCGGACAAGACCCAAAGCAAGTGGCCGAAAAATTTCAAATGGCAAATGTCGTGCGTGTGGATAGCCAGCCTTTTACGATTCGCCGGGGACAGATGCGAGCGGACATCGAAAAGGCAGCCTTCGACCTCCCGCCCGGGCAGGTGACTGAACTGTTTGACTTTGGTACGGCACTGGGCTTCGTAAAGGTTGTTTCCCACCAGACTGGGGATTTGAAAAGCGCCACTCCAAAAATAGAAAGCACCCTTCGGCAACAAAAGATCACTTCCGCCCTGGACGCACTCAAGGTAAACTCCAAGGTCTGGATGGACGATGCCTATTTCACCTCACCGACCGGGCAGCAAGGTCCGCCCAAACCGCCCTCGATGCCGGGTGCGGCGCCAGTTCCTAAATAATCAGTGTTCAAATCAGGTACTTAGTACCAGGGCGAGTGTCGGATACCGCTAACTTCTGGCAGAGGAATGGAGACACGCCGAGTGTTGACAATCCCTTGGCAAACCTCTGACATTCGTAAGGCAGACCATCGAAGATTTTTTTCAACAACTCTGTTGAAAACCTTGTGGAAAAGACGCCTCTTGTTACGGGAAGGTTAACGAATGGAAGAGCTTTTAACTCTTTGCACCATCGTGTAGCATCTTCTGATCCGGTCTGAGAATCTTTCAAAAATCTTTCCCCTCGTCTTCTGTTTGGCACGCACATGGTGCGCTTTGAATACTAAAGTTGCGCCTGGGGTTTCTTAAGCTTAACCTCAATGGTCTGATCATCTTGTTCAAGCTCAAATTCTTTTCCAAAGCTCTGATGACGTTCAGCCGTTACGAACAAATGGACAGTTCCCATCGGAATATTCGTGAACCGGTATTGTCCCTGGGCGTTGGTTTTCGCGCCGTAGGAGACAACACGGTGGAGCTTGCCGGATTTGAAGGTGAGCGTCAGGCGCGCCTGGCTCATAACTTCGCCGGTTTCGGCCTCTTTCACCACGACGTTGAAACTGAACTCGGGAGTTGGCGGCTGTTGCGCAGAGTTGCTAGCCACGCCAGAAAGTAGAATAACCATACCGATACAAATCCAAATTGCGGGCCGCGAATAATTTGAGCCAAACATGATATGACCACTCCTTCCTCGATCTCTCTCTTGTCAACTCCTCAATTGAATCTTCTCAACAACTTATGTTCGCCTGGTATCGGCCCCTAACCGGTTTCTGCTGCGCCTAACGGCTTCACGGACTCGGATATCCACTGCAAGTACTTGAAGGAACCCTCCACAATTGGGAGGCAGATGATCTCAGGCGTTTGATAACTGTGAAGCCTTAAGATCTCAGTTTCGATCTCAGCGAACAATGCCTTGGCGCTCTTGATGATCAGCAGGCATTCCCCTTCTTCGGCAATTTGGCCTTGCCAGCGGTATACCGATTCGATGGGCGGCAGGATGTTGACGCAGGCTGCAAGTTCAGCTTCCACCAGCCGACGTGCGATCTTCCGGCTTTCATCTTGATTAGCTGCGGTGACGAGGATTACAACTTTATCCGTCACAAACCCTCCCGCGCCGCCCGCACGGCCGCGAAGTTTCGCGCGTGCCGGACCCGCGCCACGATTGCGAGGCCGGCCGTCTTCGGTCGAGAGCCGGTTAGCGCGCAGGTTCAGACCAGGACCTTTGCATGACTCGCTTGCTCGAAGCCTCTGCTCAGGATACAATAGCGCCTGCAGGGACGGCAATGCCAATCGGACCCTTGCCAGGCACGGCACGCACTAAGGATTAGCAGGTTGCGATAGTTGGCGCGGCAGGACAATCGATTGGAACACGCCGTTGTAAACAGCGATCCGGAGAGCGGATTTTAAACCTGGATCGCACTGCGCTTGGGTGATCGAGATGCTCCCCTGGGATGTCGCAACGCTACGCCGTTACGCGACGTACATACTGGTGGTAGTTTGTATCGTGCTGCTCGTTCACGAAATATTGGGGGCGCACGGCTTCATGGCTCTGCGCCAGGAGAAAAATGAAATTCAGAGCCTGCATGAACAAATTCGGCAGCTTAAGGATGAAAACGCCCAACTGGATAAGCGCATCAAGGCGCTTCAGTCCGACCCCAAAGCCATCGAGCGTCAGGCGCGCGAGAATATGGGGCTGGCCTTTCCTAGCGACATAATCTACACCGGCGTGACTGGAAAGGACTCCCCCAAAGAGCAAACGCCTGTCGCCCCTTCGGACAAAACCGTGAAGTGAGCGTGCTTATTTTCGGGGGATATACTTCACTCCTTCGATCCCTTTAAAGTCGCTGTCCTGAGTCCACGCGGTGGCTCCGTACGCGCGCGCTGTAGCGAGGATCACGCTGTCGGCTAGCGGCAACTTCAGCGCAAGGCTTATTCGGGCAGCATTTAGCGCAAGCGTTCCGTCAAGGTCAATCACTTGTCCACCTCGCATCTGGGCTACCGCCTTCAGAGCCGCATTCTCGCCGCGCTGTTGGAGAATCCGCTTGAAAACTTCCAGCAATGAAATCGAGGGGACCAATAGGTTTTCCAGATCTTCCACGGCAGGCGCGAAGAAATCCGCGTTCGGGCCGTCCGCGAAATACTCGAGCCATCCCGATGAATCCACGACGTTCACAGGCGATCCTCGTCTCGCTCGACCTTAGTATCGATTCCACGCAGAAAACCTCGCATCTCCTTCATTCGCCTCAGGGGGATCAGTTCCACGCGGCCATCGTATAGCAGGACTTGAAGCCGTTGCCCGGGCCGGATACCCAGCGACTCGCGAATCTTGCGCGAAAATACGACGTGAAACTGCGGGCTCACCTTGACCGTTTCCATACGTCAACCCCCTCCAGCTTTTTTATCGCACCACGCCTTCGAGCGGACTGGATGCCGCGGCGTAAAGTTTTCTCGGCATGCGGCCGGCGAGATAAGCCTGGCGGCCGGCGATGACAGCGTGCTGCATGGCTTGTGCCATAAGGACGGGATCCTGAGCGGCGGCGATGCCGGTGTTCATCAGGACCGCATCGGCGCCCAGTTCCATGGCCACAGTGGCATCGGAGGCCGTACCGACGCCGGCGTCGAGGATGAGGGGCACGCTCGAGATCATCTCCCGCAGGATGCGTATATTGGCGGGATTCTGAATGCCCAGCCCGGACCCGATAGGCGCGCCCAGTGGCATCACCGCCGCCGCTCCCGCGTCGACGAGCCGCCGAGCGGATATCAAATCGTCGTTGGTGTACGGTAAGACGACAAACCCCTCTTTGACCAGCACCTCCGTCGCCCGCAGCAATTCGAAATTGTCGGGGAAGAGCGTCTTCTCATCGCCGATGACTTCCAATTTGATCCAGTTGGAAAGGCCTACTTCCCGAGCCAGGCGCGCCGTACGAATAGCCTCATCGCCGCTATAACACCCGGCCGTATTGGGCAGGATGAAATACTTCTGACGGTCTACATAATCGAGTAACGATTCCTTGCTGCGGTCCGTGAGGTTCACACGCCGGACTGCGACCGTCACCATCTCTGCGCCGGAAGCCTCATGGGCCCGCGCCATTTCTTGAAAGCTCCTGTATTTTCCGGTGCCGATAATCAGTCGCGAACGAAATTCCCTGCCGGCAATCCGCAGAACGTCATTGTCCATGTTGCTGCTCCTTTCTTTTTGATTCTAGATGCCGGTGAATGAAATTGCAATGTGGCGAGGTGTCAGGAAGGAAGGCTGTCAGCTTTCAGCCGTCAGCTATCAGCACACACCTAGTGACCGCCCAGAGTTGAGCTCTGAGTATTCAGATCTTAGATGTGAGATCTCAGGTTTGAGAACTGAAAGCTGAGAACTGAAAGCTGAGAGCTTGCCCCAGACACCCGGCACCTGAAACCTGCCATCTGAATTGGCTTGTCTTGGGTTCCAATCACAGGTACAATTAGTCTGATCGGGGTAAGGACTCAGCAGCTTGCATTCGGGCCGGGAGGATGACGCTCTCAACGCCACGTCTGTGGGAGATTAACTGACTTCGACTCGGTTCTGAGGCTGTGTCCTGCCGCCGCTGGGGCGGACAAAAACCTTGGAGAAAACGAGGAGGAATACGATGATCAAGAAAATTGCCATGCTGGGATTGATGGTGTTCGCTTTTGGCTGTCTGAGTTGGGCTCAAAACAAGGCGTTCACGGGCACGGTCAGCGACGAGCATTGCGGGGCCAAGCATGCCAAGGCCAGTGCGGCGGCCGAGACTTGCGTTGAGAAATGCGTGTCAGGCGGCGCCAAGTATGTCCTGGTCAGCCATGGGAAAGTGTACCAGGTCGATGATCAAGACAAGTTCAAGGGCATGGGTGGAAAGGCTGTGAAAGTGACTGGCAGCCTGACCGATAGTACGATAACGGTAGCCGATGTTTCTCCCCTCGGAGGCAAGTAGACAACGGTAAGCGTGCCTCTGGGAAGAGAACGGGCCACTGGGGGCTAGGAAACACGCAGAAGGCCAGAGTCTAGGGGCCGGGGCTGAGGACGGCGGAAGAGGAGCTTTCCATGCCCCGGCGCCATGCTCTTCTGCTTAATACCCTGCTGTGGGAGTATCTGGTCATTCCTCGCTGAGTCTCTCCAGGATCACGTCGTTCCCGCGAAAGCGGGAATCCATCGTGTTCGGGACCAACAATGGACCCCCGCTTTCGGGGGTTGACGTCGCAGGTGGTTTTCATTCCTTTGGGTGGGCCGCAGGCCCATGACCAATCGGAATGACAGAGCTGTCTTTACGGAATCAGGGTGGTGCCCTCAGCATGAGAGGCGGTCCCTCACCTCTTGTGGTCCGCCGACTGTTAGTCACTGACCCATCTTCTCGCTCACAACTTCCGTCTTTTCAGGTAAAATGACTTGGAGGTGACCCAAATGCGGAGAATCGCCGTTTATAGTGCGGTAATTTTGCTTGTCGCGGGCCTGAGTTTCACCGGGACCGCGAAAGCTGCGGCAAAAACCTTTGTCGGGAGCATCAGTGATTCCATGTGCGGGGCGAAACACATGATGCCTGGACAGAGTGACAAGGATTGCACGCTGGCGTGTGTGAAGGCCGGGAGCAAGTATGTGCTTGCCGACGCTAGTGGAAAGGTCTATCAGCTCAGCGATCAGAAGAAACCTGAGCAATTTGCAGGGCAGAAGGTGAAGGTCACGGGAACACTTAAGGGTGATATGATTACCGTTACCGCCATCGAAGCTGCGAAGTAGCGGCGACGCCGTCTCTGCGGGGTCGCCAATGGCGGCATCGAGCCGACTCTAACGAGACAATCGAGAGCACAACTATGGAGCATGACAGCAAGGCCCCCGAGGCGGAAGAATGGAAGGTCCGTCGAGTGGGAACGGTTACGTTCGCGATTTCAAAACCCAAGCGCAAAGCCCACAAAATACGCCAATCACGGCTTAAGAACAGGCGCCGGGCGCGCTAAGCGCCTCAGGGTTCCGCAGGCACGGCAGGTTTGCCTAAGAGGGCACTCGTGCGGCGCGTGCGGGACCCTGACAACACAGTTTTCGCATACCTTTTCACCGCCAGGAGACAGCTACGGGCCCGGGGGCAGTGTCCTAGTTCGAACGTAGCGCCGACCTTTAGAGCCTCCCCTGAGCAGAGCGAAGGGTCGGCAAATTGTGGCCTAAGACCAGCGCTACGCCGAAACAACGACACTATCGGGCACGAGGGTTGTCACCCTGAGCGCGCCGAAGGCTTTCCGCAGTTATCTCCGTCTGCAAAATGCACGGAAGTTTCGCTCGGCATGAGGGCCGTTGTCCGACCTGTTTCATCTATTTAAGTAACGCAGCACCGGGCAGGGAAGCGTCCAGGTGAGAACTCTTCACCCCTGTGCACTTGCGCGATAGGTCGGCATGGTCCATGTTCTGAGACATTACGGGTATCCTATCTTTTTCCTCGTGGTCCTTGCGGAGAGCCTGGGCTTGCCCGTCCCGAGTTTCCCAGTCATCCTCATTGGCGCCGCACTGGCTGCGGAGTTACACTTCCGTTTGGCTGTCATTCTAGCGCTCAGCGCGCTTCCTGCCCTCGCGGGAGATTCCCTCTGGTACTTCCTTGGTAGACGTCGCGGCCGGTCGATTCTCCGGAAACTCTGTTCTTTGTCCCTCAATGTCGATTCCTGCGTAGGCCGCACCGAAGACTTCTTCGCGCGAAACGGGCTCAAGACGCTTCTGTTCTCCAAGTTCGTTCCCGGTCTGAGCACGGTGGCTTCCCCTCTGGCCGGGATGCTCAAGACCTCTTATGCTCGTTTCCTGTGGTTTGATCTCGCTGGGGTTACGCTCTGGGTGATGTCCGCCGAATTGTTGGGGTTAGGTTTCCGGACCGAGGTCGAGCGGCTGGTGGGCTGGCTGGCTGCGTTTGGAAAAACCAGCGCGTTGATCGTGTCTCTCCTCCTGGCCGGTTGGTTTCTGTGGAAGTGGTTTGAACGCCGGCGCTTCTTGCGCCTGCTCGAAAAATCGCGCATTTCCCCGCAGGACTTGAGGGAGCGTCTCGGGCAAGGTGAGAATCTGGTGATCGTGGATTTGCGCTCAGACCTCGCTTTTCAGCAGGCAGGCTTCAGGATTCCAGGCGCGATCCATATCCCTCCAGGGGAATTCCATCTTCGCAATGAGGAGATCCCAAAGGGCCGTCCGGTGGTGATGTACTGCACTTGACCAAACGAGGCTACGAGCGCCAGGATGGCGCTCCTTCTCAAGGGCAAAGGGTTCAGGCAGGTCTGGCCGCTGCTTGGGGGTTTCGACGCGTGGGTGGAACTGGGGTATCCCACAGAGACCTTTCGGGCCAACCAAGGGTTGGCGGAAGAGACCCGTGACGCGAGCACACCGGCTTCGGGCAGTGTCTCAGTTTGAGGTAGAGGCGGCTTGGCGCCGCCATTTGGCGAGATAAACTCGCCGCTACAGGCTGAACGGCTTTGATACGGCAAGACAACTCCTGGGCTTGAGGTATATTCTATCTTATAGGAGCAATTGTTGCGGCGACCAAGGGGCCAGGAAGCATTGTCAGGGAAGGATCAAAGTCCAATGACCAAGAAAGCAGCGGTGGTGATACTCTCGATAGTCTTCGGAGGGCTCTTTGCCCTTCTGGCAGCGGCGGCGGATCAGCCCTTGAGCGCCGACGACGTGACCCTGCTGCTCCTTGGAGGTTCTCCCTCGCCCAAGATCATCACGCTGGTTAAGGAACGCGGCGTCAGTTTTAAGATGAATCCGGACCTGGCTAAGAAATTCCATGACGCAGGAGCCACGGACGACTTGATCGACACCCTGACCGACGCAGGCTTAAAAGCCCAAGCCGCCTCCTCGAGTTCTGCAGCGTCCCAACCGGCAGCCGCTCAGCCTCAGCAAAGCCAGTCAGCCAGTGCGCCCCCGGCCCAGACTCCAGCCGCGACGACACCAGCGCCAGTTTCTAGTCCCGCGGAGGTGAATCGGAAGGTTGCGGAGACATTGAGTGGCCTCGAGAATGGTTCGGAGGGGAACGACCGTCCTTATGCGGCTCGTTTCTCCCTGGTTTCGATCACGGGACAGAAGCTGGATTTGGCGGATTATAAAGGCAAAGTAGTCTTACTCAATTTTTGGGCCAGTTGGTGCCCGCATTGCCGCAGATTGATTCCTGCGCTGGTCGGACTCCATGATCAGTACTACAGCAAGGGATTGCGAATAATCGGCATTGCCGTAACTGACCATAAGCAGGCGGTGGAGGCGTTTTACCAGCACGGCAATATCAACTACCCCATCGCCATGGGCGATGCCAATACACGAAGGCTATACGGGGGAGTATCCGGTTTGCCCACCACCGTGCTGATCGGGCGGGACGGCCGAGTTTATTCCACGTTTGAAGGCGAACCGCGTGACATCGGGACGCTCGAGGACAGAATTAAGCGCCTGTTGGCTCGGCCCGCAGGAGGCCCAGAGGCTAATCAGCAGACTGTCGCCCAGGCTGCCTCTACCAGTGCACCGCCAGTGGCTCCTCAGGCAATCGTTGTCGGCGCCTCTTCACCGGTGCCTGCCGGTGGAAGCGACGCCTCCCCGGCGGTGGCTTCTACGGTTGCTCCTGGCGCTTCCCAGCAAGCTGCTTCCCCTAATGCGCCTCCTGCTAACTCCCCGCCCGCCGACGTGAATCAGAAGATCTCGCAGACATTGAACAAACTTACCGCGCCTGAGGCCACCACTGCCAAGCCAGCAGCCGCCAAAGAGACGAAAGATCTCACTGATCCGCCCCCGGATCAAATCCAGAAGATCATCCAGGAGTTCGCGGCCAAGGAGAAACTCTTCAAGGAGGCGCGCGACAACTACACCTACCACCAGATCAATAAGGTGGAAGAATTAGGACCCGACAACGAAATTGGAGGCGTTTACGAGCAGGAGTGGGACATCCTCTTCGACGATGCCGGCAAACGCATCGAGCGGGTGACTTATGCCCCGGCGGATACTCTCAAGAAAATCATTATGACCGAGGAAGATCTTACTTCTTTTCGCAACACTCAGCCCTTTGTCCTCACTACCGATGAATTGCCGCAATACGAAATCAAATATCTCGGACACGTCAAAGTAGACGAAATCACGGCTTATGTATTTCAAGTCAGGCCGAAAGAAATCCAGAAAGGGCACCAGTATTTTCAGGGCGTGGTGTGGGTGGATGACCAGGATTTGCAGATCGTGAAGTCGGAAGGCAAACCTGTGCCAGAGTTACATACCAAACATGGTGAAAACCTCTTTCCGCGCTTTACCACCTGGCGTGAGCAGATCGACGGGAAGTATTGGTTTCCCACTTACACTATGGCGGATGACACACTGTATTTTTCCAGCGGCTCCGTGCATATTAAAGAGGTCCTTCGTTACACGGACTATAAACAATTCAAGTCGAAAGTCCGCATCGTGAGCGCGACTCCTACCGATCAGCCGAACGCGCCCGCAATCCCTGCTACCCCTCATCAGTAGTGGGCTGTTTGCCTCGCGATACCATCCTCACCACCCCTGCCCCTCGTCAGAGAGGAGGGGAATTGATGGTCGGGTTCCCCTCCTTTGTAAGGAGGGGGCAGCGGGTGGTAGCCCAACTTCCGCGGTCCAAAGGATTTTTTGGGCAGTTCCGGAGAGTAATGCTTTTGTTTGCAGCGCTCGTTCCCTTTCAGGCCTAAATAGTGACGAATACACACAAATATATTCCTTGA
>JBELAJ010000209.1:0-12987 GCA_049508935.1 Terriglobia bacterium
ACCGGAACTCCGCCGGGCATCTGGACGGTCGAGAGCAGCGAGTCGAGCCCGGCGAGCGTCGTGGTCGCCATGGGAACCCCGATGACGGGCAGCGTGGTTTCCGCCGCGATCACTCCCGCGAGATGCGCTGCCCCACCCGCCCCTACGATGATAACTTTGAGGCCGCGATGGATGGCTGTCCGGGCATACTCCGAAGTGCGCACGGGCGAGCGATGCGCGGAGGTGATCTCAATCTCGAAGGGCACGTCAAACTTCTTCAGCATTCGGGCAGTTTCCGTCATGATGGGCAGGTCTGTGTCGCTGCCCATGACAATCCCCACTAAGGGTTTATCAGACATTCAAGTCCTCCATCCTCGATTGTTAATGTTGGCTTGACAGCCCCGGGGTCACCCGGCCTGACGCGGGCTTCGCGCTTCCCTGGCAGGTTCGTCCGCCGCGCCGGCTCGCCAGTCGCCGGAAAGCCGCTTCAGGCCTTTTGCGCCGATGTCGCGCCTGAAATGCATTCCCTCGAAGTTGATCTTGCTCGCCGCAGAGTAAGCACGGGCGATGGCGCGCGGCAGATCCTCAGCCGTCGCGGTCACGCCCAACACCCGGCCGCCCGTCGAGAGCAAATGAAAATCCTGAAACTTCGTTCCCGCATGAAAGACCTTGACGCCTCCCCGAGTTTCAGCCGCATCGATTCCGGTGATGACCTTGCCCTGTTCCGGCTTGCCCGGGTAACCTCTCGACGCAAGCACCACGCATACCGAAGGGTTCGGGCTCCAGTGCGGTTCAAGGGTCGCAAGGCGGTCTTCGCTCAGCGCCACCAGTAGCTCCGCCAGGTCAGAGCGCAGGCGCATGACGATGGGCTGAGCCTCAGGGTCGCCCATCCGTACATTGTACTCGAGAACCTTGGGGCCTTGCGAGGTCAACATCAAGCCGCAATAAAGAAAGCCCTGGTAGGGCGTCCCTTCCACCGCCATCCCCACCAGCGTCGGAGCAACGATGCTCCGAATGATCTCAGCACGCAGGGGTTCATCCAGGATCAAATCCTCGCTGTAAGCGCCCATGCCGCCGGTATTCGGGCCCTGGTCGTTGTCAAAGACGGCTTTGTGGTCCTGGGTGGGGACTAAAGGCAGGATAGCGCGCCCATCGGTCAGCACAATGAACGAGAGTTCTTCCCCCGTCAGCGCTTCTTCCAGGACTACCTTCTCGCCGGCCGAACCCAAAGTCCGCTGGCGCATGAACTCATCCAGAGTTCTCTCCGCTTCTTCCCGGGAATGGGCAATGACGACACCCTTTCCCGCTGCTAAGCCGTCCGCCTTGATCACGACCGGCAAGCCAAACTCCTCGAGCGCCTTGACGGCACGGTCGAAACTCTCCGCCACCTTGAACCTCGCCGTTGGGATCGACTGCCGCAGCATGAACTGTTTAGAAAAGATCTTGCTCCCCTCGAGCTGTGCAGCTGCACGGGTAGGACCAATGATTACCCTACCCGCCCGCTTGAACTCATCCACTACGCCTGCCACCAGGGGCGCTTCCGGCCCCACCACCGTGAGGTCAGCTTTAAGCTCGCTCGCCAACTCGAGGATCTGCGCCGGATTCGAGACATCCACGGGCCGGCATTCTGCCTCCTGGGCAATGCCGGCGTTGCCCGGCGCACAGTAGATCTCCTCCATCAGTCCACTCTCGCGCAGCTTCCAGGTCAGCGCGTGTTCTCGTCCTCCGGAACCAATCACCAGTATCTTCATAGAGTGGCGGTACACTAACGGGAACTTCGGGTTTTGTCAACCACAGAAATAACTATCACGGAAATAACCGATTTCCTCCGCCGTGTTTCAACCCGGGCATCCCACCGACACCCTCGCCATCTGCCTTCTCTTACGATGCGCGGCGCCGGAACGGCGCTGGCTGAACGATGGTTGGCTCCGAGGTGTATAATCCCGCCATGGGTACCGAGGTCGTTCCTAGATTGACGTACGAGGAGTTCCGCCAGCTTCCCGGTGATGGGAAGCGTTATGAACTGATCCACGGATATGTCCACTTTCTCCCGACTCCAAGCACCAGACACCAGATGATTCTTGGGAACGTTGCCGCAAGCCTGGGGAATTACGTGGATGATGCTCGACTCGGCATGGTCCTATTCGCACCACTCGACGTCCGCCTGGACGCGGACACGGCTGTTCAACCAGACCTGATGTTTATCTCTCAACGTCGAGCCGAGATTATCCAGGAGAATTTCATTGCTGGCGCGCCCGACCTCGCGGTGGAAATCCTCTTGAGCAATACCGCTGCGCACGACCGCGCTACCAAACTCCCTCTGTACGGAGAGGCAGGTGTCCCCGAGGTTTGGCTTATCGACTCACAGGGCAAAACGGTGGAGGTTCTAAGACTGCAGGGGAAAAAGTACTTGTTAGATGCAATCCTCGCCGGCGATCAAGCTCTCATCTCCGATTTCTTCCCCGGCTGGCAATTGCGCTTGTACGACCTCTTCGACTTCCGGGGGCGGTTCTAGCCACGGCCGCCGTGATAGGGTGCCCGACTCACAATGAATGTGATATTCGAATGGGACCGGAGGAAGGCGGCGTCCAACATCTCCAAGCACCGAGTGCCGTTCGAGGAAGCACTCACGGTTTTCGGGGATCCCTTGGCGCGCATATTTAACGACGAGGACCACTCCATCGGCGAACAGCGCGAAATTCTCATCGGTCATTCGTCCCAAGGACGGCTGCTGGTGGTCTGCTTTACTGCACATGGCGGGTCGGTTAGAATCTTTAGTGCGCGAACGGCAACGAAGAGTGAACGAAGGGATTATGAAGAAAACGTCGAGTAGTAAACGTCCCAAGCCAGACGAGATGCGCCGGGAGTATCGGTTTGATTATCGAAAGTCGCGCCCCAACCGCTTCGCAGATCGGATGAAGGGCCGGGCAGTCGCCATCGTCCTCGATCCGGATGTGGCCTCGGTTTTTGGCTCTTCTGAGTCTGTCAATTCCTTGCTGCGATCAGTCATCAACGCCCTTCCCAAGGCCGCCAAGGCCTAGTGGCGGTCCGGAATTGTTAACGACCTACCACTGGTATTTCAGATGACTGCTCCCCGTTGGCACCTGCCACAGCATAGGCAAGAGAGCCTGTGCCACACCAACTCGCGAATTCGGGTTAAAATATACGATTGTCGGCAGGGCGCGGGCGGAAACATGATGTCAGGCTTTACTGAAAAATACGATGTGGTGGTGGTAGGCGCGGGGCACGCGGGGTGCGAAGCGGCGATGGCGGCGGCACGGATGGGGCTGAAGACCGCGTTGTACACGATCAACCTCGACCTGATCGCGCAGATGTCCTGCAATCCCGCGGTGGGCGGGATCGCCAAGGGCCACCTGGTGCGCGAAATCGACGCTCTGGGCGGGGTCATGGGCGAAGTGATCGACGCGGTCGGAATCCAGTTCCGCCTGCTCAACACCAGCCGCGGGCCCGCCGTCTGGTCGCCGCGCGCTCAGGCGGACAAGAAGCAATACCGCGGCCGAATGCGCCAAGTTCTCGAATCTGAGCCCAACCTGCGAATCAAACAAGCTGAAGTCGTGGATTTGGTTCTGGAAGAGGGTGGCACGGGCGTCCCGCCCGTGAATCCGCCAAACCAATACGACGGCGACATGGGCAGGATGCCCATGCCACGGGCGCGTGGCATCCGTTTGCTGGACGGGCGCAGGGTCGAGGCGGGCGCCGTGATCGTCACCACCGGCACCTTCCTGAATGGCCTCATTCACTGCGGGGAGAACAAGTACCCCGCGGGGCGTTCCGGCGAGCCCCCGTCCGTCATGCTGGGTGAGGCGCTGCGCCGGCTGGGCTTCGAGATCGGCAGGCTTAAGACGGGCACGCCGCCGCGCCTGGACGCGCGCACCATCGACTTTTCGAAGTTCCAGGTGCAGGCCGGCGATCCCATTCCCACGCCGTTCAGCTTTCGGACTCAAGCGATCACGCAACCGCAGACGGTCTGCTGGATCGGCTACACCAACGCCGAAACGCACCGAATCATTCGTGAGAATGTCCACCGCGCCCCGCTCTATTCCGGCCAGATCAAGGGCATCGGGCCGCGCTACTGTCCTTCTATTGAAGATAAGATCGTCAAGTTCCCGGATAAAGCGCAGCATCAGCTTTTCCTCGAACCGGAGGGACTGGATACGAACGAGATTTACGTGAACGGCATGTCCACCTCGATGCCGATTGACGTCCAGGCGGCCATGGTGAAATCCATACCTGGCCTCGAGAACGCAGAGATGATTCGCCCGGGCTACGCCATCGAATACGACATGGTGCAGCCCACGGAGCTTTACCCGTGGCTCGAGTGCAAAAAAATCCAGAACCTCTTCCTGGCAGGCCAGATCAACGGAACGACGGGCTACGAGGAAGCCGGGTGCCAGGGAATTATGGCTGGAATCAACGCCGGGCTGCGCGTCAAGGGCAGAGAGCCGATGATCATCGACCGCACGCAAGGTTACACCGGCATTCTCATCGATGACCTGGTGAGCAAGGGCGTGGATGAGCCCTACCGCATGTTCACGTCGCGCGCCGAGTTCCGGCTGCACCTGCGCATTGATAACGCCGACGAGCGCCTTATGCCGCTCGCCTTCCAAGCCGGCACCATCCGGCAGAGCGATTACCAGGCATTCCTGGAAAAGCGGGCGCGAATCTCTTCTGCCTCGAAGTTTCTGCTCGAAACCCGCTTGAGCCCCGATTCGCCCCTGGGCCGCGAGATTTACTCGAGGCTCGGCCTCCTGAACGACGGTCAGTTCTTAGCCGCCTCGCCGCTCACCGGCGCGCAACTCCTGAAGCGCCCAGAACTCAAAATCGATGACCTTATGGAATGGGTCGGCGAGGGCCTGCGTCTACTGAACATTGATAATTCCCCTCTCCCCCTTGGGGGAGAGGGTGTCCGCGAGCGGCGGACGGGTGAGGGGGTCGGCCATCACGCCGTACTCTCTTGCGAAGAAGCCCGCCGCATCGAAACCGATTTCAAGTACGAAGGTTATCTCCAGCAACAAGAACGCCAGATGGAGCGGATGAAGCGCGCCGAGTCGCGCCACATCCCGGACTGGTTCGATTACCGCAAGGTCTCGGGACTTTCGCGCGAGGTGGTGGAAAAGCTCACTCGCGTCCGCCCACTCACTCTCGGCCAAGCCTCTCGCATCCCCGGCATCACTCCCGCCGCCGTCTCACTGGTCAATTGCTACATCGAGATCTTCCAGCGCCGCGCGGCGGAGCAAGCCTCGGTCTGACTCTAGAAGTCCAACCGTACCGTTACTCGTTCGGATTGGGACTTGCATTCGCCCCTGGGCGCAGTTATTCTCGGACTATGACCGTGCAAGCAATCAAGGACGCGATTGAACAGCTCTCCGAGCCGGAGCGGCGCGAACTGGCCGACTGGTTCGGGCAGCTCGAAGAAGAGGCATGGGACGCCGAAATGGCGCAGGACTTTGCTCCCGGTGGCCGCGGGCATCACCTAGTCGAGAAAATTAATCAACAAATCGACGATGGCAAGTTCACTCCCCTGGAAAAGGGCTTGCGCCCTCGGCAACAGCACTAGTGAACTTCACATCTCACGCCTCACCAGAGTTCTGGACCCTTTTCACGGCCCTGCCAGAAGATGTCCAAGAACAAGCCCGGAAAAAATACGAGCTTTTCGCTCAGAACCCCTTTCACCCTTCTTTGCGTCTGAAGCCGCTAAGTGTTGTATAGTGTGACTTCGACCCAGCATGAATTCTCCATCCACTCTCGCGCCTGGCCAAGCTCCGGAGAAGCGGTTCGTATTCACTGCCACTGCCGTGGTGTTCTGCATCGCGGCGTGCAAGCTGTTGGTGCACTTATATGCCGGGCGGCGCTACGGTTACTTCGTTGATGAACTCTACTACCTGGCGTGCAGCCGGCACCTGGACTGGGGTTACGTGGACCAGCCGCCGTTGATTGCGGTGATCACGTGGCTGGTGCGCCGGCTGCTGGGCGATTCGCTCCCTGCACTCCGCTTCCTTCCCGCCGTGGCGGGCGCCGCGTTGGTTGTGCTGACGGCCGTGATCGCCCGCGAACTGGGCGGGAAACGTTTTGCGCAAGGCCTGGCTGCGCTCGCGGTTCTGGTGGCGCCGGGGATTCTTGTAGGCGACAGCCTGCTGACCATGAACGCGTTCGAGCCGCTCTTCTGGCTGGGCTGCGCCTATCTTTTGATTCGTATTATTAAAACAGGCAATACTAAGCTATGGATGTGGTTTGGCATCCTCGCGGGGTTCGGGCTCGAAAACAAGTACTCGATGCTGATCTTCGGCGCCAGCTTGGTGCTGGGCCTGATCTTGACCGGCGAGCGCCGCAGGCTCGCGAGTCCGTGGCTATGGGTCGGCGGCGCGCTGGCTTTTCTCATCTTCCTGCCGAATCTCGTCTGGAACATTCACCGCCATTTCCCGTTTCTGGTAGCGCACGCCAACATTCAGCGCAGCGGGCGCGATGTTCCTCTGGGGCCGCTGGCCTTCTTCGCTCAGGAAATCCTCACGATGCATGTCTTGAATCTGCCCATCTGGCTCGCCGGCCTCTGGTTTTATTTCTTCACCACGCGAGGGCGGCCATATCGCGCCCTGGGATGGGCGTGGGTATTCACCGCGGGCGTTATAGTAACGCTGAGCCCGCGGATCTACTACCTCTTTCCTGCCTTTCCGGTTCTGTTTGCCGCCGGCAGCGTGATGTGGGAAGCATGGCTCGTTCAGCCGCGATACCGCTGGCCGAAACTTGCCTACGCCGGCTTGATGATTGCCCTAGGCGCGGTGTTCTCGCCACTAGTCGTTCCGGTTCTGCCGCCCGAAACGTACATTCGATACGCGAAGGCTCTGCATCTCGCGTCGCCCAGGATTGAGACGCACCGTCTGGGCCCGCTGCCCCAACTCTTCGCCGACCAGTTCGGTTGGGAGGAGATGACGGCCACGGTAGCGCGCGTTTACAACAGCCTGCCGCCGGAGGTTCGCGCCAAGACTGCGATCTTCGGCCAGAACTACGGCCAGGCGGGCGCCATCGACCTCTTCGGTCCGAAATACGGCCTGCCGCCCGCCATCAGCGCGCATATGAGCTACTTCTTTTGGGGACCGCGCGACTACACCGGAGAGAGCATGATCGTGATGCAGGGACAGCAGAAAGACCTGGAGCGCTACTACACCAGCGTCCAGAAAGTCGCCAGCGTCTATCACCCTTACTCAATGCCTTACGAACACTTCGATGTTTATTACTGCCGCGACCTCAAATGGCCCCTCAAGGAAATCTGGCCGAAAGTGAGAAACTGGGACTGACACTGAGGCGCGAACGTGCCCACTGGCTCCTGGTAATGATTACCGTCTTTGACCTGCAACCCTGCTGCTGGCGCGGAGCTGAGCGGCTTCCTCGCGAATCTCCGCCAGGTCGCGTTTCATTTCCGCCCAACCGTACCAGTGCTGGTAGTCAGGGTTCATGTGGAAGGCGCCCTGGAAGCTACGGTTGCGGTGTTCGAGGAACATGGTGTAAAGCTTTTGCTCAATCGGATATTTCACTTCATAGAACCGTAACAAATCAGGCACAGGCGGGCGATCCTTGGGCCGTTCGATAATGCCGTCCCTGTAAAGGCTTTCGACAATATCGATCGCCTGGGAAACCAGCTTATCGGAGTCCTTGATGACTGAGTCGGCGGCCGCAAGATTCTCCTGGGCAAACGCCTCGGCGTGACAGTTGGTGCATACGCGGACCATGCGGTCGCGTTCCGCCTGCCATTCTTCAGCCGAGAGCCGGGCGACCTTGCCCACCTTCACCACGTCCATGCGCGCCGTCGGCCGGCCCTCCGGGGTGAGCACGCCGAGCGCGATGAGGATGTTCTGCCGGTACGAAAGCCACTCGAGATCCTTCTCCGGCATTCGCAGGGCGAGGAATCCCCAGGCGGTACGCACGCTGTGATCGCCACCCGGCATATGGCAGGTGGCGCAGACCGGGGCGCGCGGACGGCTGGGCGAGGCGCGGTCGGGGTCCTTGAACCAATCGGCGAGATCCAGTTTCCAATCCCAGCGCGAGCCCTCAATGGCATAAATCGAGCCATGCTTTGAAGTCGAGTACATCTCCCACTGCGGATGGTCGAAGCCCATGTGGCACGTCATGCAGGCTTCGGGGCGGTGCGCTTCCGCAGCGGTGAAGAGGTGGCGGGTGTGGCAGGAATCGCATTTGCCCTCGTCGAGCCCTATGCGATGGCAGCCGCCGCATCCTTTCATGCCTTCAATCAGGGCGTGCGGCTGCATGGCTGTAGTAGGCATGGCAGTCATGGCGACCCATGCCACGGCGTGCTTGCCCGTGGAGAATTGCTCGAACTGTTCCGGATGGCAGCCCGCGCAGTTGCGCGGCGAAACGGCGCGGCGCACGCGCTTGTCTTCGCAGACGGTTGAGGCATTGCGAATGCTCTCCGCGGCTTCTTTGACGGGAATGTGGCAGTTGGCGCAGGAGACACCGGCTTCAAAATGCTTGCTCAGTTGCCAGTCGCGAATGGCGCTGCCCGTGATATTCTTCTGCATGTGGCACTTCACACACGCAAGGCTCTCCTGAGGGACTTTGTCGAGATTCAACTGGCCCGGAGGCGGCGGCGCGGTCCCCATCGACCCAGCCAGCAGCGATCCGGCGTTGCAAGCAGCCGTGATCACAAGGAATCCCAGAGCCGCCGCAAGGAATCTGACCCAACCATAAAGAGAATAGACGTGGCGCATAAGACCTCCCTCCTGGAATCACGGGTAGCGCACGGATGTGGCGCGGGCGTCTCGCCCGCTGTCGCGCGGGCGGGACGCCCGCGCCACGATTTTCACAGCAGGTCTGCGCTACCCCGCGACATCAGCTTCCTGGTCCGCGACGACCTTGGCGGTCTCTTCCCACTCACGCATCAGGCCGGCAAGTTGCTGGCGTCCTTGTTCGATCGACTTGGTCAAGCGCACGGAATCCTCCGCGCTCCGGAAGCGCGCCAGTTCCTGAGCCTGACCTTCGATCTCGGCTTCGAGGCGCGCCACCTGATCTTCGATCTCACGGCAGCGATCCTTCATCTGCTGCAGGCGGATCGGGTTGACCCGTTTCGCTTTCGCCGCGGCGCCGGCCTCCGGCGTTCTGGGTGCCGGGCCGGCATCGTATATTGGTGTAGAAGGAGCGCGCTTTCGAACCAGATCCTCAAGCCCGGAAACGTCGAGAGTAATCTCTTTCCCTTCCTTGCGCCACAAATAATCTTCGTAATTGCCCGGGTAGACGTTCACCTCGCCGTCCGCGATCTCAAACACTCGCGTGGCCAGCTTGTCGATGAAGTAGCGGTCGTGGGAGACGAACACTACCGTGCCCGTGTAATTCGCCAAGGCTTCGAGCAGCACGTCCTTGGCGCGCAGGTCGAGGTGGTTGGTGGGTTCGTCGAGGAGCAGAAAGTTCGAGGGGCGCACCAGCATACGCGCCAGCGCGTAGCGATTGCGCTCGCCGCCCGAAAGCACGCCGATGCGCTTGAACACCTCGTCTTCAGTGAAAAGGAAACAGCCCAGCAGGCCGCGCAATTCGGTCTGGGTGCTGAGGGCCATGGGCGCGGCGCGCGCCAGGTCGTCGAGCAGGCGAGCGTCGGCATCCAGGGCCTTGTACTGGTCCTGAGCGAAGTAGTCCACTTCCACCTGGTGGCCCTGCTGGTACTCGCCCGCGCTCAACGGTTCGGCGCCCGCCAGCAGCTTGAGCAGGGTTGATTTCCCCGCCCCGTTCACGCCCACCAGGGCCACGCGGTCGCCCCGCTGCACAGTGAAATTCACGCCCGCAAACACCTGCTTCGCGCCGTAACTCTTGGCCACCTGCTTGAACTCCGCCACCATGCGGCCGCTGGGCTTGGGCTGAGGAAATCGGAAGTGGATGGCCTTTTCTTCGGGAGGGATTTCGACGCGCTCCATGCGCTCGAGTTCTTTGACGCGGCTCTGCACCTGCTTGGCCTTGGTGGCCGTGTAACGGAAGCGGTTGATAAACACTTCGAGCTGCTCGATGCGCTCCTGCTGGTTCTTGTAAGCCGATTCGATCTGGGCTCGCCGCGCCGTCTTTTCTGCCAGGTACTTCTCGTAGTTGCCGCTATAGAAGTGGACCCGCCGGTTCCAGATCTCGACCATCTTTTCCACCGTCACGTCGAGGAAGAACCGGTCGTGCGAAACCAGCACGTAAGCGTGGGGATAGTCGTTCAGGTATTCCTCGAGCCAGTTGCGGGCTTCGAGGTCAAGGTGATTGGTGGGCTCGTCGAGGAGCAGCAGGTTGGGCTTTTCGAGTAACAGCTTGGCCAGCGCAATGCGCATTTGCCAGCCGCCGGAGAATTCTTCCGTGCGGCGGCGCCAGTCGGATTCCGGAAATCCCAGGCCGGCAAGCACGCGCCCCGCTTGGGCCTCGAGTGAATAGCCGTCGCGCTGCCGGAACTCCGTGTCGAGCGAATGGAAGCGCTCGCTCACGCGCTGATATTCTTCGCCCTCGGGATCGAGTTCGGCAATCTTCTCCATCAGATCTTCCATCTCCTGCTCCATGGCGAGCAGGTCGCCGAACACCGACATGCATTCGGCCAGCACCGTGCGTCCGGAAAGCGTCAGGCCGTCTTGCGGGAGATAGCTCGAAGTGATCCCCTTGGCAAAACTGACTTCGCCGTAATCGAGCGGCTCGAGGCGCGCCAGCACCTTGAGCAGCGTGGTCTTGCCCGTGCCGTTCGCTCCCACCAGGCCCGCGCGTGCCCGTGGCGTGATGAGCCAATCGAGATTTTCAAACAACATTTTAGGGCCGAATCGCTTTCCGGCCGATGAAAGCTGGATCATGGTTGCGCCTTACACGTCACCAACAGTTTAGCAAATTCAGGATTCAGTAAGGCAAGCCAAGCTGGCGGGCCGCTTGTGTGGCGGAAGTGGTCCCGGAAGGTGCATACATCTGGGCGAAGGAAGTCAGGAAGTGTGCGCCGCCCGTCGAATAGCCAAAAGAACCGACGCTGCCCCTGGGATGAGAAGTGAATCAGCCCGCCACGCTAGGCGTCCGCTTCATCGTCTCCAAAGAATTCTGCGAGTTGTTTTAGAAATGTCGGCTTAAGGGACGTTGCCAAGCCGAGCTTTCGGATGCCTTCAATCCTCTCCATCAGTTTGGAAAATGCAAGGAACCCGCAGACGGAAGAGAGAGGCTTTTCGAGCAGATTGAATGTCGGACGCATGAGTTCCTGCTCGACCTTGTCTCGCCTATCGTCGGGGGCAACCAGAAAGAGGTCGATTTCCAGATTGGGCTGAAGAGCGAGCAAGTCACTCATCCGCAGCAGCCCCGAGTAAATCGAGGTCGTGCTCTCTACTTCAAACGCCGCGACAATCGAGTTGCCTTTCAGCCACAGGACATCGATCAACTCTATCGTCTGGTTGGTAGCGCGGTTAAACTGGGTTGGAAGCTCAGCGACCATGCCGGGCAGCTCGCCTAAAGTCTGATTGGTCCATTTCTTGTTTCGATCATTTCTAGCCACCCAGAGGTCAAAGCCCATCTCTGCGCCGAGAGACAGGAGGTGAAATTGTATTTCGGTGTGGCGCGTGGTGCTGGCAACGGTCGCAGTCGAATTTGCCATGGGAGCCGATACCTCTTCTGGCTCCGGCTCTGGCTCAGGGACGCTGACCAAAGTGGGAACTACCACCTTACCTTTCTTGCGCTCGACTTTGAAAAGCGGCTTTCGGGCTAACTTTTTCGGATCGACCGGGCGAGTAACTGGGGTGTGCTCGGCCTGCCGCAACAAATCAAGGATTAGGTCGCCATCTTCCTTGCGGCGGAAACGTCTCGGACTATTTCGGACAAATCCCTTGAACTTGCCCCTATCTCTCGGGCCCTCAAAAAAGCTGACTCGTCCCTCGATCTCGTCCATAGGGGTGCCGGTTTCCGGTGTTAACATGATCAGCGGTTTGACCGCAAAGCGAACCGGAAAATCATCGAACTTCCAAATTGGCGTCTTATCATCGCTAGGGCCGATCACCTCCAGGGCTCCGACCCAACGCATCACGCCTGTCAGATAGCACACGAACACATCCCCCGGCTTGATACGTTTGGCAATAGCCTTCTGCGACGCACGAAAGCCGCTTACGGAGGAACCCGCTTTGCGGAATTCAGTCCATGTGGTTCCAGTAAAAAGATCAACCCAGTACTCCATCTTTTGCTCCTAACGTAGGCCTGCCGGGAAATTCAGGTCCTGGATCGAACCAGCGCTGTTGGGAAGAGAGTAGCGCTGGCTGGCGCAGAGCGAAGCTCTGCGTTTCGGTTCCCGGTGCGATATACTGGCGCTGCCATGGCTGTCTCGCAACGTTATTTCGCACCCGGCCAGTTGCAGTTTATCACTTCTAGCGTTTGTACCCGGCTCAAAGTCCCTGACAGTCCCTGGTTCCTCCGAACCGCAGAGCTTCGCTCTGCGCCAGCCCAGTTCTTCGTGACCTGCCCGTTCGTCCAGGTCTCCTCCTACCCAAATGGCTGATGCGCACACGCGGCGGTGGCTGCAGAATGCCATTGGAGGTCAAAAATGCAAAGCACATTGGCAAGTTTTTCGAACGAACTGGCAAAGCTTGTGGAAGATTTTCAGCCTTATGTTGTGGCGGTTCACGCCCGCGGTCACTATCCTTCGAGCGGAGTTGTCTGGCGGCCCGGCATCATCGTCACAGCCGATCACACCATTCGGCGGGAGGAAGACCTTCAAGTGACGCTTCCCGACGGGAAGCGCGCGGACGCTGTGCTGGCGGGGCGCGACCCGGGAACGGATCTCGCCGCACTGAAGGTCGAGGGCTTGGGAAGCCCTGCTACGCAAACCGGCGGAGGTGATGCGGTCAAAGCAGGTGAGCTGGCACTGGTACTCGGGCGATCCCCTGATAGCGGGCCGAACGCCAGCCTGGGCGTCATCAGCGCGGTTTCCGGCCCGTGGCGAACCTGGCGCGGCGGCCGGTTGGACAACTACATCCGGCTTGACGCCACGATGTTCCCCAACTCATC